>CAYVDR010000189.1:0-3080 GCA_964450625.1 uncultured Senegalimassilia sp. | reverse complement strand
CAAGCGTGCATGTTACAAAAGATAACAGCCGCATTTTATTTTCCCTTTGTATGCTAAACGTCATAATTGCTATTGAAGCAAAACAAACAATCACAGTTAAAATGTGCCAAGGGAAATTTTTTACAACCTCTTGCAAATAAAAAACCCCAAGAACAGCCTCAATTGCACAACCCAAACCTAAAACAATGGCTCCAAGCGGGTTTTGCTTCGCTATAAAAAATGCAATAAAGCCTCCAGGGAAAGTAAACAGGGTTTTTGGACCCCAATTGGTGATGTAGTAAAAGCTTGCCATGTCCACACTCACTATGCCACAAAGCACCTCGATGCCGAAAATAATTGGCTGGCTAATAGCAAAGAAAACGAAAACCTTTAGAGCAGCCTCAAGCGGTGTTTTGCAGTTTGTTGCAATAATGAAAGCAAAAATAACCCACCACTCATACGACACAGCAATGTCTCGAAACGATGTGCCCTCACATGCTGGAATGATTGCCACAACCGCAGTGTATACACCTGCAAGCAATGCAAAAATAAGCAATTTTGGCCAGCTTAAATTTAGCCCACCAAACAGCTTTTTGAACACGTTTTTGCTAGCCACCGTTAAACCCTTTCGTCTATAAGGCTTGCTTTAAAACATTTCTGGCGAAAAGAATAGTGCCTCTAAAACCAACGTAATGTTTCCACGTTTGGAGCACATTACAAATCAACAAAATGCACAGCACTAACACGGTTTTCTTCGCAAATTTCTGCCAAGCGCTTGTCAACAGTTAAAAGCGTTGCACCGTTTCTGCGAGCTATGACAAAATACACAATGTCATATGCGTTATGCTTAAGCCTTACCGACTCATGAAGAACTTCAGTTACTACATTTGAAACTTTTACCTGCATTGTAATGAGGTCTGAAATTTTATTGAAGTATAAACGTGCTGTTTCCTCGGAAATGTACCCACCGCGAACATATTTAGAAAGCGTGTTTATAAATTCCACTTTAAAGTGAGAAGGAACAACAATGCTTTCACCTTTTTCGATTGATGCGAACAATGCCTTGCCGTCAGCGGATTCGCTTGCAATCTGAAAAGCTGCACATGCATCTAAAACAACCATTTCTTATGCCCCTTTCTTTGCGAATATGTTAAGGTCAATTTGAGGCCTATCTTCTTTTTCTTTGCGAATTTCTTCCATAATTTGCTTGTGAACCTCTGGGTCAATGGGCTTGAACTGCTTGTTGTATTCATGCAGTTCAGCAAGCACTTTTTTCGCATGTGCTGCACGCTTTTGACGCTTTTCCTCTTCCGTTTCAAAAGGCACATCAACTTGCTGCTTTGGCATTAGTGCACTTTCAAGAATTGAAACGCTTTCCTGTGCAAGGCTTCTGTGGTTGCGTTTTGCCGATTCTTTAAGGCGCACGTAAAGCTCATCAGGCATTTCCCTTACTTGCAACGCTGGCATAATGGCACTTCCTTTCGTGTGATTAAAGTTCAAAACAACGTGAATGCATTATACATGCAATTTGCATGAAAGCAACATTTTCTATAAAAAAGCGCACGCATACACAGGCAAGTAAACAACTTTACCTTGAACAGAAACATTGCCATCGTAAAGCACAATTGCCCTGTTAATGTGGTAGTTTTTAGTTGCAAGCACCTTCGTTAACGCAACATGACGCGCATAACTTTTCCCAGATTTAACCTCAACTGGAATTACTTGGTTTCGCTTTTGAATTAGAAAATCAAGCTCTCCAATGTTACGTTTTTTGTAGTAGCAAAGCGCATGCCCATGCGCCTTCAGTTCTTGCGCAACTGCATTTTCGTAAATTGCCCCATAGTTTATGTCGGTGCGGGTGTTAATTATTGTTCTTGCAACGTCCATGCCGCTTTGAAATGTAAGAAGTCCCACATCAGACGAAAATAGTTTGAACTTGCTGGGGTTAATTTGCGATGGCAGAGGGTAGCAAGGTTGTGAAACGTTGTAGACTGGCAGAGCACAATAAGCATCAATTAGCCATAAAAAATCGTTGTCATAGCGGTTGAAATGGGAATTTCCGCTTACACTTTTAAAGGTGAACTTTTTGTCCTGCTTTGCAATTTCAGATGGTATTAAATCAAAAATTCGCCTTATCACGTTTCCTTTGTCTGTTGCATATTTTGAAATGTCCCACCTGTATTGGGTAATAATTGCTTCTTGAGCAGTTCTGATTGTGCTTATATTATTTGTTTCTGCGAAAGCTTTAACCGCTTCTGGCATTCCGCCTGAAATTAAATATTTATAGAACAAGTCTAAGAAACGCTTATTTACGTAATCATCAATTACACTTGTTTCTTCAATTTGCTGTTTAACATAGGTTATTAAATCTTTAGAAATTGAATTTGCCCAACAAAACTCTTCAAAGTCAAGTGGAAACATTGTAATTGTGTTCAAGTAGCCAACTGGCGCTGACTTAATGCCTTTAAGTTCAGTTCCTAGCATAGAGCCAGATAAAATATAATCGCAATTTTGCTGTTCTAGAAGAAATTTAATGGCAGTTATAATTTCAGGGCACTCTTGAATTTCATCTAGGAAAAACACCGTTTTACCTGCTTCAATTGGCGAATTAGCAAACGTGCTCAAGCGCAAAAACACTTCTTTGCTGTTGTTAGCCTGCGCTAAAGCATGCCTTGCATCGGCGTTTTCGTAGAAGTTAATTTCAACAACATTCTGCCAATTTTCCTTTGTAAATTTTCGTATTAAATATGTCTTTCCCACTTGCCTTGCCCCACAAACAAGCAATGCTTGCTTGGCCTTGGCGTTTTTCCATTGTTTCATTTTTTCATACGCTTTACGCTCTAACATAAATACCCCACTTGAACTGCGGTTTGGCAATTTGCTAACATGAATTATACCAATTTCTGGCACTTTGCTAACAAAAAATCATGTCAATTTGTACAGTTTGCTAACATTTTTGTTGACTGTTTTGTTCACTTTGCTAACTTCTGAAGGCAAATCCTATAAAACAAAACCTCTTAAGCAGCTTTTATATTAGCACAAATGTTCGTTTTATGGAGCGGGTGATAAATAACCCTAAGCTGTTGTTTTAGTGTAAAATG
>CAYVDR010000188.1:0-3089 GCA_964450625.1 uncultured Senegalimassilia sp. | reverse complement strand
AAAAAAAGGTTTTAGTTACAGAAAAACTTGCAAGCGAAGGCATTGAAAAGCTTGAGGCTGCTGGGTTTGAAGTGGATGTTAAGTTAAAGATGCCAGCAGAACAGCTTGTTGCTGAAATCTCCGAATATGCTGGGCTTATTGTGCGTTCAGCAACTCATGTTACAAGCGAGGTCATAAATGCTGCCAAAAACTTGCAAGTTATTGGCAGAGCAGGCGTTGGCACAGAAAACATTGACGTTGCCGCTGCTACTGAAGCAGGTATTACCGTTTGCAATGCGCCAACATCAAACATAATTTCTGCAGCGGAATACACAATGGCTGTAATTTTAAATTGTGCCAGAAACATTACGGCAGCAAACAATTCAGTGCATGCAGGTGTGTGGTCACGCGCAACTTTTTGCGGTGTTGAGCTTTACGACAAAACGCTTGCTATTGTGGGGCTTGGCAGAATTGGCGGGCTTGTGGCGCAGCGCGCCCGCGCATTCGGTATGCGTCTTGTGGGCTATGACCCTTACTGCAGCCAAGAACGTGCTGAGCAGCTAGGCGTGGCACTCTACGACAACCTTGAGGAACTTTTGCCCGAAGCCGATTTCATTACTGTGCATGTTCCAAAAACCCAACAAACAACAAATATGTTTGATGCAAATGAATTTGCTGCTATGAAAGAAGGCGTTGTGCTTGTCAATTGCGCGCGCGGCGGCATTTACAACACAAAGTCGCTGGCTAACTTTATTGCCGCTGGTAAAGTTCGCGCTGTTGGCTTTGATGCATTCGACGATGAGCCTTGCACAACATCGCCTTTGCATGAATTTAAGAACGCCACGCTCACACCGCATTTGGCAGCATACACTTATGAGGCTCAAAAGCGCACTGGCATTCAAATTGCTCAGTACGTTTGCACAGCACTTAACGGTGGCATTGTGCCAACGGCTCTTAACATGTCCACCGTGCCGCCCGATGTTGTGGATGCACTTGGGCCTTATGTTCCAGCGTGTCAAATGATGGGCAGCATGCTAGCGCAAATTTTGCAGCAAACCCCAAAGCGCTTGTCCATTGTGTGCGCTGGCGGCGCTGCTCCCGCTAACTCTTCTGTCATTTTGGCTGGCATTTTGCAAGGGCTATTTCCTTACCACAACACATCGCGCATTTCATCAGCTAATTCAAAAGCATTTGCGCACAGGCATGGTATTAAAGTTGACAGCGGCATTCGCACGTCTGCTGGCGCTTATGCCTCTTCCGTTTCGGTTGAAGCTGATGGGCTTGAAATTGCGTGCACTCTTTCAGGTGATGCACAGCAAGTGCGCCTAATTTCATTTTTGGGCTACAAAGTTGACATAGAGCCTGCGGCTCATGCCTTGGTTTTTGAATATGTTGACACTCCAGGCAAAATAGGCATCATTGGCTCAATTTTAGGTGATGCGGGTGTAAACATTTCAACCATGCAAATTCGTGATAACCCAAACACAAAAATGGCACTTGTGTACATGAATGTTGATGGCAATGTTACACAGGAAGTTCTTGATGCGCTAAAACAAAATGTTAGCGACTTAAAAAACCTGTGGAATGTGACACTTTAGCACTTTGAATTGCGCGCAGGTGGTCTTAAAATAATTTAGAGCTTATAAACAATCGAAAGGTAAAAACATGACTCGCAAAATTGCAATTTTTGATACAACGCTTCGTGACGGTGAGCAATCGCCTGGTGCTTCAATGAACACAGAAGAAAAGCTTGTTGTTGCACGCGAGCTTTTGCGCTTGGGTGTTGATGTTATAGAAGCTGGCTTTCCAATTTCGTCCCCAGGCGATTTCGAGAGCGTTCGCAAAATTGCAGACCTTGCGGGCGATAGTGCCACTGTTGTTGGGCTTACACGTGCCGTTGACAAAGACATTGATTGTGCAGCCGAGGCGCTAAAGGGTGCAGCCCGCCCGCGCATTCACACGGGCATTGGGGTTAGCCCAAGCCACTTGCATGACAAGCTTCGCATCACAGAAGACGAGTGTATTGAGCGCGCGGTTCATGCTGTTAAACACGCTAAAAAATATGTTAGTGATGTTCAGTTTTACGCAGAAGATGCGGGGCGCGCTAACTATGAATTTTTAGCTCGCGTAATTGAGGCTGTAATTAAAGCTGGGGCTACTGTTGTAAACATTCCTGATACTACAGGCTACAGCTTACCAAGCGAATTTGGCAGCCGCATTAAGTATTTAATGGACAATGTTAGCGGCATTGAAAACGCTACAGTTTCGGTTCACTGTCACAACGATTTAGGCATGGCAACTGCGCTTTCACTTGCTGGCGTTGCAAACGGTGCCACACAGGTTGAATGTACAATCAATGGCTTAGGCGAGCGCGCTGGAAACACTGCCATGGAAGAAGTTGTGATGGGCATTAAAATGCATGGCGACGAACTGGATGCCCACACAAACATCAACACAAGCGAATTTGTGAAAGCCAGCAGGCTTGTGTCTTCCATTACAGGCATAAACGTGCAGGTAAATAAAGCAATTGTTGGTGCTAATGCGTTTGCTCATTCTTCAGGCATTCACCAAGATGGCGTGCTTAAAAAGCGCGACACTTATGAAATTATTGACCCAGCTTGGGTTGGTGCAGGTCAGTCGCAAATTGTTCTTACAGCAAGAAGTGGCCATGCAGCACTAAAGCACCGCTTAGAAGAGCTTGGCTACAACTTAAACGAGCAACAGCTTGACCGCATGTACAGCGCATTTCTTGATTTAGCAGACAAGAAAAAAGAAGTCTACGATGAAGATTTAGAGTCGCTAATGAACGAAAGTCAGCGTGAGGAAACTGCGCTCTACACCCTTGAGTCTGCGCAAATTTCTTGCGGTTTCCCGCTTACACCAACTGCAACGGTTTCGCTTCGCAATGCAGCTGACCAGGTTGTTTGCGCTTGTGAATATGGCACAGGGCCAGTGGATGCAGTTTGCAAGGCGGTTGACAAAATCATTCAAGTTGACAATGACTTAACGGAATTTGCAGTGCAAGCTGTAACGCGCGGCATTGATGCTTTAGGCGAGGTTACAATTCGTGTTACTGCCCCCGACGGCGAGGTGTACACAGGCCGCGGTGC
>CAYVDR010000187.1:0-3115 GCA_964450625.1 uncultured Senegalimassilia sp. | reverse complement strand
AATTCTGAAAATTATTAACAACAACAAAACAAAGTTAGCAATTTCAAATGCACTAAGTAAACTTTTTAAAGATACTAAAAAATCAGGGAAGGTTTACCAACAGTTAAAGCCACTGCTGAAGAGAAAAAAATAAACATTGAGTTGTAGAGGAATGTGTTGAGCCTTAATACTCGCCTTTCAAAAAACTGGGTACAAACTGTAAATTGCGTGTAAACAATAAAAGCACGTTACAGTAAATGCAACACGTGAAATAAATGGACTACGTACAAATTACACAGTGAAGTAGAAGGTACTCCATTTGTGCCATTCAAAAATACCTCAACTACTGAAAGTGAAAAGGCCTAAAAACCGAGTTTGGACAGCCCGTAAACTAATACAAAACTAATAAAGCTGCGTGTAGTGCGCAGCTTTATTAGTTTTGTCTCAAACTTGAATTTGATAGAGTTTATTAAGTTCTCAACAAGAAATAAACCTTCACACAAAAGAATTAAAATAAATGTTAACAAAAGTAAAAGGCACCTTATTTCGCTTTTGCCTCAGCATCATCAAGGCTTGCATAGCCAAATGCTTTAACTTCGCTTTCTGTAGAAAGCAGCACCAAGTTTTGGCCTTTGGCTTTTGAACTCTTAACAAAGCGGTAAATTTCCTGTAGCGTATTGGTGGAATATGTATAAAGTTCCCCCCTTAGGTAAGTCTCAAAGGAAGTTTTATTAGGCGTGTCCTCAGAAGTGTTAAATACCCTTCCTTTACAAGCAATTGCAGGGTAATGCTTTCTAAAATCAGCCATCCAATTCAGCTGACAATCAATAATAAGTTCAGCATACACCTTACCCATTAAGGTTGGCTCTGTTAAAGAGCCCTTTAGATTAGCGAATTCGTCTGGAACTGTGCTCTGCATCATCCATGCATATTTTTCAGCAACAAGGTTTCGACCATCTAAATGAGATTGCTCGATGTCGTTCATTATACAATCCAGTATTTCATCAGGATAATGAGCAAAATGACTAATTCGAGTGCGAAAAAAAGTGTCCGGGTTGTCTTGGCATGCGGCACGACCACCCTTATTTGTTACTTTTTGAAAATCATCCCACTCAAGCTGGACGAGCTTGTTTAACTTTTCAGTCTTACCCATATTAACCCTCCATGACGTGGCATGCTCTTAAACCATCGTCAGCAACATGTGACATAATTTGTGCAGTATGTGCTTCCAAAAATGCATCATCTAATGTTGTAAGCCCTTGTTTCTTTAACTCACCAACCACCTCTGCACAAATTCTTTCAATAAGCCGCACGCGCTTGTCATCGTTGTTAACATAAGGATTCCAGTTTGGCTTATGAGGTTCTTGCCAAGCTTGTGAAGTGTCACCCACTAAAGCTAGCTCCGCAATTAGTGGTTGAACGTTAGAAAGCACACTAAAGCCTTTCATGCCGCGAAACATCCACTTGTAATAGGGCATGTACGTGCGGTTTAAAAGGTACATCATAGAAATTGCTGAGCGAATAAACTCATCTAGAGCAAGCCTTGACGCAACAACATCACCACGGCGCATACACCGTGCATAGTTGTATTGCCCCGACTGTGCCATTTTTGCAGCACGCGCAGCAATTTTTTTAATGCGAACAGGTTCTGGGTAATAATTCAAAAGTGCCCTTCTTATGGCACTGAATTCCCCAAGATTATCCGCAAAAACCTTTCCAGAAGTTACAGCTGCAAGTTTGTCTTCTGGTAAATATAACCATCTCTTCAAACTGTTAGGGGGCTGCTCATCGCCAATGAATGCTGCATAAAAGTTATGAATATCAAACACTCCAACTCTAGCACCTGCTTGCGCGGTATTCAACCTTGCAGGAAAACCAGCAAATTCAGCAGGCAAACTAGCATAAGCCTTCTGTAAACATGCACCTATTTCTTCATAGTCACTTCTATTGAGCCAAATGCAAAACCCAGGGCCAAAGTCGTGGTCTTGAGAAATTTCATCGTCAAAGCCCAAACATTCAGAGCCTTCCCCAACAAGCCCCACAGCAAACCTAGGAAGGTAAGCCCCAAACTTGCTCTCAAGCATTGGGCTGCCAACCTCGTTATAATACTTTTCCGCTAGTTCGAGACCTTTCATAATTTTCCTCTTACTTTTGCAAGGTTGTTCTCTATCACGTCAGTGGCATAATTCTTTCCAAAACGTGCTTTTGTTACAGTTAAGGCGTTTTCAAACATTTTTTCAGCTTTTTTAAAGTCCCCTTTATGCATTGCCAGCTCACCCGCAGCAGAAAGAGCAGCACCTACATGACCTGAATTAACACCCTGTGGGCTTGTATAGTAATTTAAAGCCTGAGAAAGCTCAGCCTCGGCTTGGGTAAACCTTCCCAACCGCATAAGCGAAATAGCCCTATTAACCCTGGTAGTAGCAACGTCACCTTCACAATTTTCAAGCAACTGAACTGTACTAAGAGCTTTATCTAAAGTACTTAAGGCTTCCTCGTGTAAACCTTTGTCTTGATAGATTTGGCTAATATTATTTCTTAAACTTGCCATTTCATAGCTGTTTTGCCTACCAAGTGTATGCAAAATGCGTTCAGCTTGTAAAAACTGTTGTAATGCTACATCTTCTTCGCCTGCCATACGCCTTGCAGTCGCAGCGTTTATTAAAGAAGTTGCATGCTGAGTTGTGTTTGCAGCACCAATAGATAATATTAAAGCGAGCGCTTTATCGGAAGCTTCTATAGCTTTATTAACCCTACCAGTGGAACGGTAAAGCCCGTTTAGTTCATTGTAAATTGTTATACACAGGGAATTGTTTTCGCATTGAGAAGCCTGTTGAAGCGCAGAATTTAAAACTTCCTCCGCTTGCGAAATTCTGCCAGCGCGAAAAAGCGCATCCACCTGGTCGAGTAAATTTTGAGCATCCACCATAAACCACCTTACAAAACCCAAAATCATGTACTAGGGTGACTTCTAGCTAATACATTAAATTCATTTTAAGCAGGCAGTTTTTGACCACCTGCCTGCATGTTGAGAGCATTATAACAAAAAAGTGGAGTTTTAAAATAGTGAATGTTTACACGCCTTTTCCCATTTCGTAAGCCTGCTCAAACGCTGGTGTGCCTTTAATTTCCCCAA
>CAYVDR010000186.1:1957-3132 GCA_964450625.1 uncultured Senegalimassilia sp. | reverse complement strand
GCGTTTACCTTAAGCCATTGTTAGAAAATGGGGCAATAGAAATGACAATTCCCGATAAGCCAACAAGCAAGAACCAAAAATATAGATTAGCTAAAAAACTATAATTTAGCCCCAAGCTTGTTTAACAACAGCCTTGCATTCTTTGCATTCCGTTCCATTCAAAAAAGCTGCAGCCTTATATTTGCTGCAGCTTAGTTTCTCAATTTGAAAATTGGCTTTTAGCTTGTAGCTTTACCTGTTAGGTTCACAAACTTTGCCGTATGTTTGAGGCTCGCGAGCCTTTAGCACATTAAGCCCGCAGTTGTCAAAAATGCGTGCCTGAACAAGCTCTTCTTTAATAATGCCCAAATCAGCCACAGCAAGCCCTTCGCCAAAGCCTTCGGTTTCTGCAAGCATTTTGCCGTTTGCGTTAAATATCATGGAGTGCCCAAGCGCACCAGGGTTGCAGTTATTCGACACAACGTAGTTAACGTTGTTTGCGTAGGAGCTGGCTTTAATTTGCGCATGCAAGAAATCAAGCCCGTCGTCATTGTCGGGGTCATCCAGGTTGGTAAGCGGGGCGGCCGTTGAAATGACAATAATTTCAGCACCGTTTAGTGCCAAGCAGCGGTGCGCCTCGGGGAATGCAAAGTCGAAGCAAATGAGTATGCCAATTTTGCCGATTGACGTTTCAAACACAGGGTATTCACTGCCTGGGCGTGCAAGAAGCGTCTCGCCACCAGGCATGTGTACCTTGTGGTACTTGCCAACAAAGCCCTCAGGCCCCACAAGTGCCGAGACGTTGAACAGCGTTGGTGGTACAAGCGACATGTCGCATTCGTAAGTGTTAAACACAATGTAGATGCCACGCTCTTTTGCTTTTTGCTCAAAAATTTTCGTGGTTTCTTGTTGCTCAACAAGCCCAGATTTGTAAATTGCGCGCTTTTCATCTGCCCCAACAAGGCCTGTAACAGCCATTAAGTAGTTGTTTTTGCTGGTGCAACCAGTGCCAAAAGAGCACTCTGGAAACACCACAAGCTTTGCACCTTCATCTGCGGCTTTGTCAACCCAACCAAGCATACGGTCTACGACGCCTTGCCCGCTTGGGTGGCTATCAACATCCATTGCAACACTTGCAACCTTAACTGAACCCTCTTTACCTGCTGTTTTAACTGTGTACATAAAGCCTCCTTAAA
>CAYVDR010000186.1:0-1857 GCA_964450625.1 uncultured Senegalimassilia sp. | reverse complement strand
GCTATGCCTTCTTCTTTAAGCCTTGTACGTTGTAACGCCATCTTTAATTGTTTCTGTAACTTTAACGTTGTGAATTTCGGTTGTTGGAATGTCGAACAAGTTCTTGTCCACAACAACAAGGTCAGCCAATTTGCCCACTTCAATGGAACCGAGTTTGTCTTCCATGCGAATTTCCCATGCATTATTAATTGTGAACGACTCAATGCTTTCTTCAAGCGTTGGAGCTTCACAAACATCTTCCGATGTGGTGGTGTTGTTACCTATTTTTTGTCTTGTTAAACCAACTTCTATGCAGTTGAAAGGTGCTGGTGGAACTTCCGAAACTGGGAAGTCGCTGCCTTGGCCGTACGTACAACCCGCATCAATTAGCGACTTAATTGGGTATTGCCTGGTAAACAGCGTGGCACCAACGCTTTCTTTGTATTCCTGCGTGGTTACGTCGTGCCATACACCCGTGGAATTTATGAACGCGCCAAGCTTGCCTGCACGCTTTATGTCTTCAGGAAGCCACGATTGCGAATGCGACACCACAAACCTTGTGTCAGCGCAGCCCGCGTCCCGAATGGCTTGCAACATTTCAATTGCAAGGTGAGTTGTAGCATCCCCAATTGCATGAATGTTAATGTCATAGCCATGCTTTGCAACGTAAAGTGCAATTTCTTTCGCTTGCTCAACAGTGAAGTTGGTCACCACTTTTGTGCCATCGCCATAAGGCTCAACAAGCGCAGCACTCTTAGCTTCTATTAGCCCATCGCCTAGCACCTTAAAGAACGTAAACGCCAGCTTATCATCGTTTTTTAGGTTGTTTACAATGTATGTAACGCCGTCAACACATTCCTCAATTTCGTTTGTGCTTGTGGCCAGGTAAAACCCACCAAACAGGCGCTGTGTGAAGCTTTCATTTCTAATGAACTCAGCGAAGTTTTCATCCAGGGAATCCAGCACGAAAGAATAAACACCGCAGTCAACAAATGTTGTTACCCCAAGTGCGGCAAACTGCTTCCCAAAGTTTGTTAAGCAGTTGTTAAACGTTTTGCGAGGGAAGTAGTCGGCACCCTTTGCCACTTGGATGTAGCAGCTTTCAATGCAGCGGCCTGTTGGGTTGCCTTGTGCGTCGCGGACGAAGTAGTTGCTGTTTGGCGTGATGTCAGGCGTGTTTTTGTCAACGCCAGCAAGCTCAAATGCCTTGTGGTTGCACCACGCCCCGTGACACGATGATGCCACAAGCAAAATTGGTTTGTCGCTGCATATTTCGTCTAGCGCATCAGCTGTTGGGTGGTAATGCGTAAAAATTGAATCCTGGAAACCCTGCCCAAAGTAGGTTTCATTGTTAGGGTTAGCTTCAACAAATTCTTTGACAGTTTGTAAAATTTCCTGTTCATTTTTGCAATCAGCCAGCTGTGCACCTGTTGCAAATGCAGATGCCATAAGCGGGTGCATGTGCCCGTCAATTAAACCTGGCAGCATCATTTTGCCCTGCAAATCTTGCACATGCGTTTCGGCACTTTGCATTTTAAGGGCTTCCTCATTGCTGCCAACAAAAGCAATTTTGTTGCCCTGCAAAACAACAGCCTCAGCCCATGGCTGTTCTTTGTTTACAGTGTAAATTTTGCCGTTCGTGAAAATTCTGGTTGCTGTCATTGTCTTCGCCTCCTTGCGTTTAGGTTTTAAGCAGTATACAGGCTCAGGTTTAGTAATTTCCTATTTAGCATTTTATCTTGATTTTGCAGTAGTAGTGTAAAAAAGTTTGTGTAAACGTAGGTTCTGACTTCTCTTGAGTAGCTAGTGCCTATTCTATCAAGGTTTTATCATTTTTGTTGCTCAAACCTCTTTTCAAACAGCAGTGTGTCATCCACA
>CAYVDR010000185.1:0-3150 GCA_964450625.1 uncultured Senegalimassilia sp. | reverse complement strand
CCTACATTTACGTTGGCAGACGCAGCGGAAAAATGCGCAAGTTACTGGGGGAATAACAAGCTGTAGCACTGGCCGAAAAACACCTACTTTGCCTTGCCCTTACCTACCCTGCCCTACCCCAAAATTATTTAGCAAAAACCCCTTGATTCTGTTTCTGTTAAATACTATTATTCTCGCTCGAGAATAGCTTGCATTTTGTTTAAGCGGCTTTTAAGGCGCAGCAAAAAGCAAAACTATTTAGTTTTTTATAAGTTGCAGGTGGTTTATTAAACACCTGCCAAATGTATGGGAGGAAGAATGTCTAGTAAAGATGTTCAGAAGAGCGCGCACCATAAAAGCGGAATGTCGCGCAGAAGTTTCCTAACAGGCGCTGGTGCCTTAGGCGCCGCAGTTGCAGGTGCTGGGCTTTCGGGCTGCGCGCCAAAAGTTGTTAGCACAGTTGGCGGCAAGGCTGGCTCAACGTCTGCTAACGGCAACACCGTGGGCTATGACGGCACGGGTACAATGCCATGGCTTGAAGCAGAGCCAACCGTGGCAGACGCCGATTGCGCAGAAACACTGGAATGCGACGTTGTGGTTGTTGGGCTTGGTTGCGCAGGAGTGCCAGCAACACGCGCAGCAGCTGAGGCAGGCGCAAAAGTTATTGCCATTGAGGCATCGCCAAAAATTAACTCTGTTGCGTCCGACATGGCAATTATTGGTGGCAACACCATGGCAAAGTGGGGTCGCGGTGACGGCTTCTTGGACAAAAAAATGGTTGTTAACATGCACATGGAAGAGTGCAGCCACCACTCAAACTTTGGCATTATCAGCCGCTATTGCGATGAATCGGGCAAGGCGCTTGACTGGTTTGTTGAAGGCTGCAAAAACATGTACATTGCAAATGAAACGTACGAGGAAGTGCCCGAGGCAAACCGCAAGCATTACATGTACCCCTACTTCTACCCTATGCTTGAAACTTATGACTACAACAAAGAAGACATGCCCTGCTACCCATCCTCGGTTGGCTTTGCAAGCCTTGCCACCGCAATGGCAGACAACTTGGCAGTTGCCGAGGAAAAGGGTGCACAGGTGCGCTACAACACAAAGGGCATTAAGCTAATTAAAAACGATTCAGGCACAATAACAGGCATTTATGCGCAAGACACATCGTCTAACAAGTACATCAAAATTACTGCCAAAAGCGTAATTTTGGCAACGGGCGACTACTTGGCAAACGAGCAAATGATGAAGTTTTATGCCCCTGCCTGCGTTGAAAATGGCAACCAAATTCTCTCGCTTGACTTAGATGCGCAAAACAACTACACAAACGTTGGCGACGGTCACAAAATGGGCGTTTGGGCAGGTGCTGCAATTGAGCAGTGGCATGCACCAATGATTCACCACATGGGTGGCGGTGCTGGTGCCGACGGTCGCGGCGTTATTGGCAACAACGGCTTTTTGTGGCTAAACTTGCACGGCGAGCGCTTCATGAACGAAGACTTGCCAGGCCAACAACTTGAAAACCAAGTTGAGTTGCAGCCACAGCGCAAAGCCTACCAGTTCTTTGATGCTTCATGGCCCGAGCAACTTAAATACTTCCCAGCGGCACACGGCGTTGCATGCATCTACCGCGACAGTGCACTTCCCGACTGGATGCCTTCAGGCCTTGCAATTAATGTGCGCTGCCAAAAAGACATTGACACTGCAGTTTCAGAAGGCCGCTGCTTAAAGGCAGACACAATTGATGAGCTGCTTGCAAAAATTGAGGGCATGGACACAAAAACTGCCAAAGCCTCAATCGAGCGCTACAACCAGCTTTGCAAGGCGGGCAATGACGAAGACTTCAGCAAGTCTTCACAGCGCTTGTTTGCACTGGAGAAAGGCCCATTCTATGCAGCTGAGTGTGGGTGTGCACTAACGCTTGCAAACCTAGGCGGGCTTGAGTCCGACAAGGATTGCCACGTTTACAACACAAACCGCGAGCAAATTCCTGGGCTTTACGTTTGCGGTGCTCCACAAGGCGGGCGCTTTAACGTTCAGTACCCAATTTCGCTAAAAGGCTTATCGGCTGGCATGTGCATGGTTTACGGCAAAATTGCTGGCGAAAATGCAGCAGCAGGCAAGTAGGTGTTGAAAAATGACTGATCAGAAAAAAACAGAGGCTGTAAGCGATGCAAAAAACCCTGCTCCAAAGCGTAAAAAAGCCCCAATTGTTATTGGTACAGTTGTGGTTGTGCTTGTTATTGCTTGCGCTGGGTTTTTTGTTTGGCACGAACAGCCAAGCTTTTGTAATGCCATTTGCCACACACCAATGGACGGCTACTTAACCACATACGAAGCCACGCCTGGGCAGGCTTCAACGGACAAATGGGGCAACGAAGTTAGCGATGCTTCGGCTATGCTTGCCCCTGTGCACGCAAAGGTGGCTAACGTCACATGCATGGGCTGCCATGTGCCAACGCTTTCCGAACAAGTTTCAGAAGGCTTGGGCTGGATGTCTGGCAACTATAGCGTTGTGCAAACTAAAGACTTGCGCTTTGTGCCTGAGGAGAAAAAACTCTCGCAGCTAACATCCGCACGTGGTGTTGCATCTGAGGAGTTTTGCCTAAAGTCTGGCTGCCACGCAAACAGCGATGGCTCAGCCATGACGCGCGACGACTTGGCTCAAAAAACCAGCAACATGACACGCAACGTGCACACACAACCACACGGCAGCGTTGAGTGCAGCGATTGCCACAAAGCACACCGCGCATCAACCAACTACTGCAACAAATGCCACACCGACGCCACAACCCCCACTGGTTGGGTTGACTACAAAACCTCACAGTCGCAAGAGCCAGTTGCTGTTAGTGAATAAGAATTAGTGGAATTGGAGCAACATAAAATGTAAGTACATAAAATAGGCAAAATCAAAAAACAGCCCGTGACTTCCCAGTTTACCTGCCCAGTGCCAATGGTACTCTACAACTTATAGCATATAATAAAACCCCTGTTAGCACGTACTAACAGGGGTTAGTTTTTTGTTGGGGATGTGGGGGTTAGTTTTTACGCTCCACATGCCGCAGTTTTTGCATTAGTCATAAAGTACCGAAGTGCTGATTACAGAAGATTTGTACAGTTCGTAGTTGTAGTGCTTAGCTAGTTCTTTTTATTTATTCATGCTAATTT
>CAYVDR010000184.1:0-3154 GCA_964450625.1 uncultured Senegalimassilia sp. | reverse complement strand
TTCACGTTCGTGAAGGCGTTATTTCGCAATGCTCAACTAATGAGTGCCCCATGAGTGCAGATAAGTTGGAGTGGTAAGCTGCTTTTGTTGGCAGTTTATTTTTTATGAGAGCATTTCAAAAGGACATATTAAGAACAATCAAAGGCTCGCTTGGGCGCTTTTTGGCAATTTTTCTAATCGTGGGCTTAGGCTCGGGCTTTTACGCAGCGCTTCGCATGGTTTGCCCTGACATGCGCATAAACGCAAACAACTATTTTAACTCGTGCAACATGATGGATGTACGGGTTGTATCCTCGCTTGGGCTTGTCGGTGCCGACTTAGCAGAAATTGAAAACCTTGACTGCGTTGAAAACGCCACGTTGGCTTATGAAACCGATGTGAATGCTGTGCTAAACGGTAAAGAAGCCCTCATGCGGGTTCATTCGCTAACAGCTGATAACAGCATAAATTCTGTTGAGTTAAAGGAGGGCAGACTGCCCGAAAGTGCAGGTGAATGCGTTATTTCAGCCGATTGTGTTCTTAGCACTGAAAAGAATATTGGGGACAAAATTTACATCAAGGAATGCGTAAGCGACATTGACTCAACGCTTGCAACAAAGGAATTTGAAATTGTTGGCAAGGTTGAAAGCCCGCTTTATGTTAACTTCGCATCCCCTGGCAACACCACACTAGGCTCAGGTCAGCTTGATGAATACATTTATGTTACAAACGATTCTTTTGCAAGCAGCTACCCCTACAATGAGGTGTTTCTAACGGTTAAGGGCGCAGGCAGTCTGTTTACATTTGGCAGCGAATATGAAAACACGGTTAACAGCGCCATTGATAAAATTAAAGAGATTGCCCCAGCGCGTCAGCAAGCACGCCTAGACGAACTTAAGGGCTCGGCGCAAGAAAAACTTGACAAGAGCAAGCAAGAGTACAATCAAAAAGAAGCTGAGGCTAACGAGCAGCTAAACAGCGCACAGTTACAGCTCGATTCATCGAAAAGTCAGTTGGACTCATCACGTGTGCAACTTGATAAAACACCAGTTGAGCTGCTTAGTGCACAAGAGGAAATTTCGAAGGCGCAAAGTCAGCTTGAGTCAGGCAAAACAACGCTAAACGACTTAAAGACCCAACTTGCAGGTGTGAACGGAAGCCTTGCGCTAGCGCAGCAAGCGTTAAGCCTAGCTGATGCTCAAGGTAGCGAATACGCTGTTTTAAAGCAACAATACGAAACGCTTGCAGCACAAAAAGCCCAGCTTGAAGCTGGCATTGCGCAAACAGAGCAAGCTGTGGCAGAAGGGGAGAAGTCGTTAAGCAGCGCACAGCAACAATACGAGCAAGCAAAATCTCAGTACTATTCAGGCGTTGATTCTTACTACACAGGTCTTGACCAGTACAACAGTGGGCTTTCAAGTTTTCAGGAAAGCAAAACGCAAACCCAGCAACAACTTGCAGATGCAAAAAAGAAACTTGACGATGCCCAGGAAGAAATAAACAAGCTTGAAACGCCAGAGTGGCTGATTATGGACCGCTCCAAAAATGAAAGCTTTGCGTCTTACAAATCGGATTCAGCACGTGTCGACAGCATTGCTCAGTTGTTCCCGCTTATATTCTTTTTAGTGGCAGCCTTGGTCGCACTCACCACCATGACACGCATGGTTGAAGAAGAGCGCCTAAATATTGGCACCTATAAATCGCTTGGCTATTCACGCTTCACAATTTTGCGTAAGTTTTTAGTTTATGCATTTGTTGCAAGCGCACTAGGCGCTGTAGCTGGCATTTTGCTGCTTTCGCAGATTCTGCCAACCGTGATAATGGATGCATACACCACCATGTACAGAATGCCTCACTCGTTGCCCGCACCAATCGACTTGCCGCTTGCTGCAATTGCGTTTACAGCGGGCGTGGGCATAACGGTGTTTGTAACGTTTTTGGTTGCTTGGGGCTCGCTTAGGCAAGCACCTGCCAATTTAATGCGCACGAAAGTTGGCAAAGCTGGCTCTAAAATTTTGCTGGAGCGTGTTAAGTTCATTTGGAACCGCTTGTCGTTCTCAGGCAAAGTCACAGTTCGCAATTTGCTTTTGTTTAAAAAGCGCTCGGCAATGACAATTATTGGAATTGCTGGCTG
Source organism: uncultured Senegalimassilia sp. (assembly GCA_964450625.1). Classification (GTDB taxonomy): domain Bacteria; phylum Actinomycetota; class Coriobacteriia; order Coriobacteriales; family Eggerthellaceae; genus Senegalimassilia. The sequence goes on along the minus strand of CAYVDR010000184.1, from coordinate 1,041 downwards.
TACTGGGCTTTTGCTAACGGGCTTTGGGCTTAATGATGCACTAAACGACATGATTGACAAGCAATACGACGAGCTGGTTTCATATAACACCACAATCACTAAGGCAAATGAGCCCACAACAGACGAAAGCGACGCCCTTGAAAATTTAGTGTCTAACAACCAATATGTTGAAAGTTCGGCGCAAGTTGAGCTAAAGCAAATTATCACAAACACACCCAACTCAGAAGACGTTAATGCCTCGCTAATTGTTCCTAAAGACTTCGACACTTTCACAAACGTGTGGAATGTAAGAAACAGGGTTACGCAGAAAAACTTGACAACCTCAAGCGATGGCGTGTTAATTTGCGAGAAAATAAAGAACATGTTTAACTTGGAAGTTGGCGATGAAATAACGCTTTGCAAACAAGATGAAATGGGCAATGCTTCAAGCAAGAAAATTACTGTAAGGGTTTCAGGCATTTTTGAAAACTACCTGTATAACTACATTATTTGCTCTGAAGAAACGTACATGAAACTGTTTGACAGTTCCGAGCCAACCTACAACACATACTTCGCAAAACTGGCAACCAATGTAAGCGATAAGGATGAATTTTCGCAACTTGTTTTAGGCACTAATGCTGCTAAATCGGTGTCGTATAACAACGAGCTAATTGACACTTACAGAAACTCGCTTTCGGCAGTGAACATGGTTGTGGCTGTGCTTGTCGTTTGCGCAGCACTGCTTGCGTTTATTGTGCTTTACAACTTAAACAACATTAACATTTGCGAGCGAAAGCGTGAAATTGCAACGCTGCAGGTTTTGGGTTTCACACGCAAAGAAGTTACCATGTACATTTACCGCGAAACAATTATCCTCACCATTCTTGGCTGCATAGTTGGCATTTTGTTTGGGCTTTTGCTTGAAGGGTTTGTTGTGTCTTCTGCAGAAGGCAACATGCTTATGTTTGGCAGAGAAATTCACCCGCTAAGTTTTGTGCTGTCTGCACTAATTACCATTCTGTTCAGCGGGCTTGTGATGTTTATTATGCGCTTTAAATTCGA
>CAYVDR010000183.1:0-3166 GCA_964450625.1 uncultured Senegalimassilia sp. | reverse complement strand
GCGCTTGAAACTTACGAAGAATTGACACATGCAATTGAAGCTGCGCTTTAAGCCTGATAGTGGCGTAGAATCGTGTAGGCAGTTAAACAATGCGTTGCAAACCCTGGTTGATTGCCAACCCTCATTTAATGGTGTGTAGAAGTTTACATTTTTATTGACGTGCCACAGAATGGCAACTACAATACGCATTTGCGCGTGGCGCGGGTGCTGCTTAAAAACGCAGTTTCGCATTATTGGGGTGTCGTCTAATGGTAGGACACCGGTTTCTGGTACCGCATGTGAGGGTTCGACTCCTTCCACCCCAGCCATTTTACTTCTGATGCGTTTATGGCTCCGTCGTCTAGCGGTTTAGGACGTCGCCCTCTCAAGGCGAAGGTCGCCGGTTCGAATCCGGTCGGAGCTACCAAACGCTCAAGCTGGCGGAACAAACCGCCAGCTTTTTTAATGCCCTAATAAACCCCGCGGAAGCTAGCAAGCAACCACTTGCTTTCTGCTATTAACTTTTGTTTGCAAACTGCCACATGTGCTGAAGCGGGCCTGAACCTTGCCCTAAATCAAGCCCAGCTGCCATGGCGCCGCGCACATACTCTTTTGCCTGTTTAACTGCACTTTTAGTGCACAAACCTTTAGCTAAGCCTGCTGCAATTGCGCTTGAAAGCGTACACCCACTGCCATGCGTGTTGGTGGTTTCAATGCGGTTTGCACGTAACCAAATGCCTTCACCATTTTGCAAAAGCAAATAATCGTCTGCAGAATTTTTGCTGTGACCACCCTTAATTAGCACTGCACCATTTGTTGTTTTAGCTATTTTTTTCGCAGCCTTTTCGCAAGCTTCTTGGCTTGAAACTGGAAAGCTGCATAGCACTTCAGCCTCGGGTAAGTTTGGGGTAATAACGCTCGCAAGTGGCAATAAGTGCTTTTGCAGGGCGCAAATTGCATCAGGCTCAATTAACCTAGCACCGCTTGTTGCAACCATAACCGGGTCAAGCACGACGTTTTCTGCAGCATGAAAACGCAGGCGTTCTGCAATTGTTTGAATAATCTCAACTGAAGAAACCATTCCAATTTTTACAGCAGAAGGGCGAATGTCTTCAAACACTGCATCAATTTGGTCAGCAACAATTTTAGGTTCAATGTTTTGGACAGAGCGCACCCCGCACGTGTTTTGCGCTGTTATAGCCGTTATGGCGCTTGTTGCGAAAATACCATTAGCCTCAATTGTTTTAATGTCAGCCTGTATGCCAGCGCCACCGCTTGAATCGCTGCCCGCAATTGTTAAAACGCTTTTCATTGCATTACCCCTTTCATTGTATTTGCACTACCATACCCGCTTGCGCACGCAGCAACATAAGAAAAACCTGCATCATAAATGCTGCTAGCTAGCTCATTTTGCGCAAGCTGCTCCATTAGCTTTACACGCTCGCTTGGCGCAACTTCAATGCGCGCCAAAAGCTCGCCTGACACGCATTCGTGCGCACGGCAGCGCACTTGCGTAAAACCAGCAGCTATAAGCGCATTTTCTGCAGTCTCAATGCTTTTAAGCTTACCAGCTGTAATTTGCTCGCCATAAGGCACACGAGTTGCCAGGCACGTGTTCGATGCTTTGCTGTGTGTTGCAAGCCCAAGTTCGCGTGAGAGCGCTCGCACATCTGCCTTTGAAAGCCCTACTTGCTTAAGCGGGCTTTTAACGCCAAGTTCATCAATTGCCTTTAGCCCTGGGCGAAAATCATTCAAGTCGCTGGTGTTCGTTCCATCTGCAACATGAGCAAAACCATGTGCGCAAGCTTCAGCAATAATAGCTTTAAATAGGGCATTCTTGCATGCGTAACAACGGTTATTAGTGTTTTGAGCGAAGCCTTCAATATGCAGCGCATCAATGTTTAGCAAATAGTGCGTAACGTCATGTTGCTGGCAAAACTTTTTTGCTTCCGTTATTTCTTGCGCTAAAACCATTTGAGCATTAACCGTTATGGCGCAACATTTTTTGCCAAGCACTTCATGCGCAACGCACAATAAAAGCATTGAGTCAACGCCGCCCGAAAAAGCTACCGCAACACTTTGAAGGCTTTTCAAATAATCCTTCAATGCGAGGTACTTTTTCTCTAGCATTTTATTCATTTTTTACTAAGAAAACAACGAAGTGGAACAAACGGGGACTGGTGAATGATTTATTTATTTGCAGATTTCTTCTTGCGGGAATTTAGGGCTGCTTTAATTGCGCCAATAATTGCAGGAGCAACAGACACAGCAACAATGCCAAGCACTATTATTTCAAAGTGCTGTTGAACAAATGGCACGCCGCCAAAGAAGAAGCCTACCAGCACAAACAGGCTTACCCAGGAAACACCGCCAATAACGTTGAACAATGTGAATTTCCCAAAATTCATGTGTCCAGTGCCTGCAATGAACGGTGCAAACGTGCGGAAAAATGGCATGAAGCGAGTGATAACAATTGTAAGCCCACCGTATTTTGCAAAGAAGTGGTCAAGTTTTGCCATGCGCTCGGGTGTTAGAGCTTTTACTTTGCCAGAATCTATGATGCGCGAGCCAAAGAAGCGTGCTATCCAATAGTTTGATGTGTTGCCCAAAATTGCTGCTGCATAAAACACAATTAGCGTGGCAAAAATGTTTAAGCCACCGCCGTCAGCCGAAAAAACGCCAGCAGCGAACAGCAGCGAATCGCCTGGTAGAAAGGGAAAAAACACAAGACCAGTTTCAATGAAAACAATTAGGAAAAGTGGCGTGTACACCCAAACAGCACCTAGCGTTACAATCCAGGTGGCAATGGCACCACGCGGGTCGGAAAGCAGTTTAGTGAAAAATTCAAAAATTCCCATAGCATCCTTCATTAAGTTACTAAATTTAAGTTGGTGCCTTGTTTAGTTTCATTACACGCGTATGCAGTGCAAATGTAACTTGCAGCTGTATGCCAAATGCAAACTCGCGCACCATTATTAAAAAAGCACCCTGCTTGGGAAAGGGCGCGCATCAGAGGCTTCTTATGGCTGCTTCCTCCCGGACCTGACCAGGTTCGAAACATAATGCCGCCCTGCCCCAAGCAAAGTGCTTAAAGCTGTTAAGCTGTTGCAAAAGTATATTCAAAGAAACAACGTGCATAAAGTATTAACTTTGCGCGCTACCAAATGAACATATGAAAGCTAATGAA
>CAYVDR010000182.1:0-3220 GCA_964450625.1 uncultured Senegalimassilia sp. | reverse complement strand
CATATGCCACTGCAACTGGCAAAATGGCAGCAGGCCACGTGTGTGGTGCTGCCAAATTTAGTGCCATTGTTGGTGTAAATTTGTTGTAGTGTTTGTTTGATGTTGTGCCTTTAGACACCTTATTTTTGCTTGTTGGCATGTGGTACGCTTTCGTTTGTGTTCTCAATGTTTAGCACACATTAACATAATCGTTAACTAAACTTCTAAAAATAATACTACATAAACTGAGAGCTTATGCCGCTGAAAACTGGTTCTTATTTTTATTGAACTTCAAAGCTAACGGTTGTCAAGATTATAATCAGGGTGTAAGTCATCTGAAATATATGTCCATTTGTCAACATGTATTATTCTTAAGAGTCTTTCACGGTTAGAATTAAATGGCAAGGCAGCATTAAATTGCAGCAAGCTCACACATTAACAAGCGCGAAAGAGGTTAATTTATGCTCTCAGACATTGAAATTGCTCAGGCTAAAACACCTGAACCAATTAGTGAAATTGCTAAAAAAATTAACATTCCTGAACAATATATTGAATGTTACGGAAAAGATAAAGCCAAAATAGACTACAACTTGCTGCGCGAGAGTCAGCATGAAAATGGCAAGCTGGTTTTGGTTACAGCCATTAATCCAACGCGCGCAGGCGAGGGCAAAACAACAACAACTATAGGCTTAGCAGATGCGCTAAACCGCTTGGGCAAAAATGCGGTTGTTGCACTTCGCGAACCTTCCTTAGGGCCTGTGTTTGGCATAAAAGGTGGCGCATGTGGGGCAGGGTATGCACAGGTTATTCCAATGGAAGACATAAACCTTCACTTCACAGGCGACTTTCATGCCATTGGTGCCGCTAACAACTTGCTGGCGGCCATGCTTGATGCGCACATCCACCACGGCAACGCACTTAACATTGACACTCGCACAATCACATTGAAGCGTGTTGTTGACATGAATGACCGCCAGCTTAGAAACATAGTTAGCGGGCTTGGCGGGCAAGCAAACGGTGTGCCGCGTGAAGACGGTTTTGATATAACGGTTGCAAGTGAAGTTATGGCGGTGTTTTGCCTCGCCACTTCAATTGCCGATTTAAAAGCGCGCTTGGGGCGCATAATTGTTGCATATACGCACGACAAAACCCCTGTTACAGCACATGATTTGCAAGCGGAAGGTGCTATGGCAGCACTTTTGGTTAACGCGCTAAAGCCAAACCTTGTGCAAACGCTTGAAGGCACGCCAGCGTTTATTCATGGCGGCCCTTTTGCAAACATTGCTCACGGTTGCAATTCGGTTATAGCAACAAAAATGGCACTAGCGCTTGGCGATTACGCCATTACAGAAGCTGGTTTTGGTGCCGATTTAGGCGCTGAAAAATTCTTTGACATTAAATGCCGCCTGAGTGGCATTACCCCTGATGCAGTTGTTGTTGTGGCAACAGTGCGCGCGCTTAAAAGCCACGGCGGCGTTAAATATGAAGACCTTGATAAAGAAAATTTTGAAGCCTTGCGCTGTGGCATGCCAAATTTGCTCCAACACGTTGCGGGCATTCTTGGAGTTTACGATGTGCCTTGCGTTGTTGCCATAAACCGCTTCCCAACTGACACTAACGCAGAAATTGAACTTGTTGCAAACGAGTGCGCTAACCTTGGTGTTAACGTGATGCTTTCAAACGTTTATGAGCAGGGTGGCGAAGGTGCAATTGATTTGGCAAAAATTGTTTCCTACTTATGCGAAAACGGTGATGCTAACCAGCGCAGTGCCAGCACGTTTAAGCTGGCATATGAAAACGATGCTAGCATTGTTGAAAAAATTGAAGCCGTGGCAACTAAAATTTACAGGGCAAGCGAAGTTAAATTTGAAGCAAAAGCTGCTAAAAAAATTGCGCAGCTTCAAGAAGAAGGCTTCGGTGGCCTGCCTGTATGCATGGCAAAAACACAGTATAGCTTTTCGGATGACCCTAAAAAGCTTGGTGCTCCACGCGATTTTTCAATTACGGTGCGCGATGTAAAGGTGTGCGCAGGGGCTGGCTTTATAGTGGTATACCTTGGTAACATACTAACCATGCCAGGGCTTGGCAAAACCCCTGCTGCGTTTAACATTGACGTTGACGAAACTGGCAAGATAATGGGGCTGTTTTAAGTGGATACAACATTTATTGACGCTCTTGCAAGCGCAAGCCCAACGCCTGGTGGTGGCGGTGCTTGTGCTGCTTGTGGCGCTTGTGCTTGTGCGCTTGCCGAAATGGTTGGCAATCTTACGGTTGGCAAGAAAAAGTATGCAGCCGTTGAGCTGGAGGTAAAGCAAAGTTTAAGCGAACTTTCTAAGTTGCGCGCAAAGTTAATTGAACTTGTAAGCGCTGATGCCGAAGCCTTTGAGCCTCTTGCTTGTGCATACAAAATGCCAAAAGAAACAAAAGCCCAGCAAAGTGCTAAAAATGAAGCTATGCAAAAAGCGCTTACACGCGCAAGCGAAGTGCCACTTGAAATTATGCAAACAACTTGCAAGTTGCTTGAGCACATTTCATTTTTGGCGCACAACGGCTCGCTCATGGCAATTTCAGATGCTGGTGTTGCTGCTGCGTTTGCAAAAGCTGCTGTTGAAGGTGCCAGCCTAAACGTTTACATAAACGTAAAATCGCTTGAAAACAAACAGCAAGCACAGCAATACAAACAAGAGGCCGATGCTTGTGTGCAAAACACAAAAGCTGCCGCTGATGAAGTATTCTCGTTCGTTAAAAAATCAATTCAAAATTAAGCAGGTTCATGAAACATGGCAAAACTTCTGTTAGGCAAACCCGTTGCCGAAAGCATTTCAAACAACATTCGCACTGAAGTTGCAAAGCTGGCAAGCAAAAACATAACACCGTGCCTTGTAACTTTGCGTGTTGGAAACAACGAAGCGGACATATCCTACGAGCGCACAGTTTTAAAGCGGGCAGCAGCTTTGGGCATTCAAACCAGGCAATTTTTGTTTGAGGAAAATGTGACTGAACAGGCTTTACTTAGCGCAGTAAATGAAATAAACGAAGATGTGCATATTCATGGTTGCTTAATGTTTAGACCGCTGCCTGCGCACATTAACCAAAGTGCTGTTTGCAATAAGCTTGCAAGCACAAAGGATGTTGACTGCATTGCAAATAAATCGCTTGGTGCATTGTTCACGGACGCAAAGCACCGAACCGGGTTTTTTAGGCCTTGCACCGCTGAAAGTTGTATGCGCATTTTAGATTT
>CAYVDR010000181.1:0-3236 GCA_964450625.1 uncultured Senegalimassilia sp. | reverse complement strand
GGCAAGCCTTCAAGCACGCCATAGTTTCTGCAATCAGTACCGTCTTCGGCAAGGCAATCGTTTGCGCTTTGCAACATGCCCAGCATTGGCATGCTAAGGTCAAGTTGCGCAGCAGACGGTTTGCCACGTGCCATGTTAAGCGCCAAGCCTTTTGCACAAATGGCATCGTATTCTTGTTTTAACTGGGCGTATTCGCTTTCAAGTTCACTTTTAGTTAGTTCACTGTATGGCTTCATTTTTTTGACCCTTTCGTCCTACAACCCCTCAATAGCGCACTCATGTACCTTTGTTTGCTTGTCCCACACAATGGCAACTGCTAGGGGTGGGGTGTGGGAAATTTAAGCACATCTTCAAATTTGCGCATAAGTTCATAGTTTGGAACACGCACCTGCCCGTCATAGTAAGTTAAGCAACCATAAACAACCATAGCTGAAAAGATTTCATCTGGGGTGTTTAGATTCATTGACACAGCAGCATAGCGGTTCATTTTTGCATCGACCGCCTGCCCTTCAACCATGCGGGCAATGTCGTCACGCACGCCTGCTACGTTGTATTCAAATAAGTTTCGTTTCGAAGCTGCTCAAATTCTTCTTTCAACATTCTAGGATTAATGTATTTCATTTCAAAAACCTCCCACGCATTTGTTCCTTCTAGCTTTGCCTAGAGTATAACACGTTATTTAAGGTTTGGCCGAGTGGTGAACATCAACATAAAACGAACATTTGTTTTAAGCGTCCACAACCGTTTAAACACTGCGATATTCTCACACAACCAAAGTTGACAAGCCCCGCCAAACCTCCAACACAACTCCAAACCTCACCCAACCCCAACAAAAAAAGCGGCAACATTAACGCTGCCTCTTTAATTTTTTGCCTGCGCGCTTGCGCAGTGCAAAAAAATAGATTTTAGAGTTTCTTAATTGCGTCCTTGAAAGTTTTGGCCATGTTTGTGCTGCATGGCACATCTACTGGCTTTCTTGGGCTCTCCACACCCGCCCCTTCGACCCCACAAGGAGAACCTTCGGGGCTTATGTAGTTCGGACTTTGTAGAATTAAGGATTTACATAGAGAAAGCAGGGGCAACCCCATAAGAATAGCTCGCATAGTAGTTGTAGTACGGAAGACCAGAAGAGTAGACTCGCAAGAAAGTTTCAGAACTGTAAGTGTAGGGCGAGCGCAGCCACCAATAGGTATTGTTAGCACCCAAGGGAGTTGCACCTGCACGACTTTGGTAAATGCTAGCCAATAAAGTATTGCCACCTGTGCCATCTATTTTTGTTTTGAAGAAGTCATATGTTACACCTTCAGTATTTGCAGCTGGAGCATACGGATAGTAATTGGTATTTCCATCCACAAGCTCTGAGTAGGAAAGCAAGAAAAATGCATCATCGTTAGATATGATAACAGTTGAACCCTTATTACCTGTATTGTATGCTTTACTTACCTGCTTAATGTCAGCAGTAAAACTTTTTGGGAACAGCTTGTAGATGTCGCCTTCGCTTTGAAGCTTATTGTACAAGGTTGCGGTGCCATTGCATGAAATCCAACCACCAATGTTTGAGTCAGAAGTTGCCATTTGCTCTGCTTTTGGCAAGCTATGTGTTGCGTGGAATGTTAGCACGCTGCCATCACCTGTTGTGTCAGATGCTCTGTTCATGTGCTTACCCACTTGGATGATACGGAATTCAACGTATTCATTTTTCTCGTAGCCTGACGTGGTGTTTGTATTATCTGCCCACTCTTCAGCTTTAGAGCCGTAAGTAGTATAGAGGCGCACTGAGTCTGCTTTCATGTAGGCATTGTATTTGGCTAGTGTTGAGTTAGCAGTGTTTACAGTTTTGCCTTTACTTTGCTCAGTGCGCATTTCAGCAACGTCAGCTTTTAGTTGAGAGCCTGAAACAAATGTAGCACTAGTATTTTTCTCACTTGCTGTTTTGACAGCTTTTTCTAGTGCTTGAGCACGCTTTGTTTGGTCAGGGATTGCATTAATTGTTGCCATGGTATCACTATCAAGACCATCCACCAATGTTTTTGAAGCTAGGAAGTAGGTGGATGCAGCTTGTACTTGCACGTAAAGCACGGGAGCAGTTGGTGTGGCTTTTGTGCCATCGCCTTTAACAGTGTTGTAGTTGCCTGTGTCTGTTGGTGTAAATGTAACACCATAAGCGCTAGCTGTAGTTTGTGCAGTTTTGCTGTTAAAGCTTGTGCCCTCGCCTGTTGTAAACGTTAGTGTGCCAGCAACAGCTGTGTCACCAAGTTTTACAGTGTAGGCAGGGTGTGCTTTACCTGTATCTTTGGAATCATCATCGCTAAAGCATACAAAGTTGCCAATGCCATCTGCAACCGATGAACTTTCGTCCTGGTCAATTACTACAGGGTTGCTTGAGGTTGAGCCTTCGCCTGTAAATGTTACAGTTGGGGTGGCTCTAGCGATTTTAAACTCATGAGCCCCACCAGTCTTGATTTTGTAGTTGTTGGTGTCGCTTAGTGTTGCAGTTGCTGTGTATGTGCCAGCGTTTACTGGATTGCCACTAACTAGTTCAGGTGTTGATCCATAGCTTACTGATGCGGTGAGCGTCTGACCACTTACAGCACCAGTAACCGTAGGCGTTGGTGCTTTAGATGTGCCGCTGTAAGTAATAGTTGTAGCACCTGTGTCGGTTGCATCTTTCCATGTAACCTCTACTTCTTTCTGGGCGATTTCAAACGTGGTGTCACTTATGTAAGTGCCAGTGTAGTTGCCCATGCCTGAAATTACTACAGTGTATGTGCCAGCATTTGTTGGGCTTGCAACTTCAGTGCTGCCTTGTTTGTAAGTTACTGTGTAGTTGGTGTTTTTGATTAGCGAAGCACCAGTTTTTGCATCTTTAACAGTAACTGTTGGCGTTTGCTCACTGCCGTTGTATGTAAAGTTGCCTTCCACAGTAATTGTTTGCTCGTCAATTGGCTTTATGTCTCTAGTGAACTTGGCATATAGTTCAACGTTTCCTGTTGAGCCTTTTTTAATTTCTGTAACTTGTGTTTCAAATGTACTTTCCTTAAACCAGCCGTTGAATATGTAACCTTCTTTTGTTGCAGATTGCAATGTAATGGTGTCAGTTTCAATGGTGTAGGTTGTAGGGTTTGCAGCTGCGTTTGTGCCTTCATCAAGGTTGTAAGTAATTTTGTATTCTTCAGGCGTGAACTTTGCATACACAGTTGTGCTAGCTGTAATTGCGCTGTCAAAGTCAAACGCTG
>CAYVDR010000180.1:0-3280 GCA_964450625.1 uncultured Senegalimassilia sp. | reverse complement strand
TTGCAATGTTACTTTTAGCTGCAAACTTTTAAAGAAAATTAATACAAACTTAATTACTACAAAATTGGTTTTGTTATAATGTTTTTTGCTTTAAGCATTTCAAGGCAATAGAATGCTTATTCATTGTTGGTAAATTTTAGTTTTGCGCCTAAGTTGCGCATAAGAGGGGTAATCAATGAACGATTTGCTATCTCAGTTAATTACGCCAGAAATTCAAGCTGCTTTTAGTGCAGTCGTTGTTCTTTTGGTCATTTTGTACATTCTGTCTGTTGTTTGGGTTGCACGCGACGCCTACCAGCGTGGCACAATGTGGTACATTTGGGCATTGGTTGCTCTAATTCCTGTTGTAGGCTTAATTGCCTATTGCTTACTGCGCCCACCTATGCTTCTTATCGACCGCGACGAACAAGAGCTTGAAGTTGCATTAAAGCAGCGTCAACTTATGAAGTACGGCGAATGCGCAAGTTGCGGCTACCCTGTTGAGGCTGACTATGTTTTGTGCCCAAACTGCCACACACGCTTAAAAAACTTATGCACCAACTGCGGGCATGCTCTTGACCCTGCATGGTCTGTTTGCCCATATTGTGCAACACAAATTACAATGCAGCGTACATCAAAGCGCGCAACTGCTGCAACGGCTTCGCCAAGCCGCTCGCGCACTTCGCAAGCACAGCCAACGCAGCAAACAACACCACAAAGGCGCAACTAGCACCCACTTTTTAACACTGCATTTCTCAAGCCCTAAAGCATGCAATTTCTTTAGGGCTTTTTTGCGCCTAACTTCCGCTCTACAAAAATGCCAGTGTTTAGTGAATAGAAATTTTTTGTGCACGTTGCAAATTAGTATATATTAGCCAAATTGCAAATTTGAACATTAAACATTAGGAGCGCACTGCATGAAATTGGTCGTAACAGAAAAAAATGACGCAGCAACAAAAATAGCGTCTTTGCTGGGTGCTAAAAAACCAAAATCTGAAAAAGTTTATAATACCCCTGTTTACAGCTTTGAAGTAAATGGGGAGAAGTGGGTTACCATTGGTCTTCGTGGTCACATTTTAGAACCCGACTTTATGCAAGAGCTTCGTTATTCAAAGCGCAACGGCTGGCAAGCAGTAAACCAAAATGGCGAACTTGTAAGCGCAAACATTGCAGATGAACTTGACAAACCACCATTCAAAAAGAAAAAACCCTTCACTGAAAATGGCGTGGAGCTTAAAAGCTGGAAAATGCCAGCACTTCCCTACCTGGCATATGCCCCAATTGAAAAGCTCCCAAAAGAGAAAAGCATTATTAGAAGCTTAAAAAACCTTGCCAAAAAAGCTGATTCAATTGTTATTGCAACAGACTTTGACCGTGAAGGCGAGCTTATTGGCTCCGATGCTCTTTCATGCATAAAAGAGGTAAACCCAACAGCGCCAGTTTCTCGTGCACGCTACAGCGCTTTTACGAAGGAAGAAATCACACAAGCATTCTCTAACTTGGTTGAACTTGACACAAACCTTGCAAGCGCAGGCGGCACACGTCAAGACATCGACTTAATTTGGGGTGCTGTGCTAACGCGCTTTTTAACTTTAGTGAAGTTTGCAGGCTATGGCAATGTGCGCAGCTCAGGGCGTGTGCAAACCCCAACTCTTGCGCTAATTGTTGCACGCGAAAAGCAGCGCTTAGCTTTTGTGCCAGAAGACTATTGGGTAATAAAAGGTGCTTTTGATGCAGGTGCCAAAAGCGGCCCTACACCACAAGATGGCGAGCAAGCATTTGTAGCTGCCCACACAAAAGCACGCTTCAAATCAAAGGAGCAGGCAGACGCTGTTATGGCAGCAGTCGACGGCAAAACATGTGCAATTGTAAGCGATATTACAAGCAAGCAACGCAAACAAATGCCACCTGTGCCGTTTAACACAACAAGCCTTATGGCAGCCGCATCGGCTGAAGGCCTAACTCCAGCACGCACAATGCGCATCGCTGAGAGCTTATACATGCAAGGTATAATTTCATACCCTCGCGTTGACAACACGGTTTACCCAAAGTCACTTAATTTAGCAGAAGTTGTAAAAACAATTTCGGGAAACCCAGCGTATACCAACTACTGCAAAAAGCTGTTGACATCTGGGTCTTTACACGCAACACGTGGCAAAAAAGAAACTACAGACCACCCGCCAATTTACCCAACTGCAAAAGCCACTCCAGACACTTTAGCACCAGCCGACTACAAGCTGTACAACTTAATTGCAAGGCGCTTTTTGGCAACGCTTTCAGGGCCTGCCACAATTGAGGGCACAAAAGTTACATTTGACGTTTCAGGCGAAACGTTTGCAACAAAAGGCGATGTAATTGTAAAGCCAGGCTTTAGGGAAATTTACCCATACGGCATGAAAAAAAGTGAACAGTTGCCTGCTGTTTCAAAAGGTCAGCAAATTGCATTCAATGGGGCAACCTGCACTAAAAAGCAAACTGAGCCCCCTGCCCGCTACAGCCAAGGCAAACTAATTCAGGAAATGGAAGCACTTGGGCTTGGCACAAAGTCAACTCGCCACAGCATTATCGAGCGCCTCTACACTGTAAAATACATCCAGAACAACCCAATAGAGCCAAGCCAGCTTGGAATTGCTGTTTGCGATGCACTCGATAAATTTGCCCCGCACATCACGCACCCCGAAATGACAGCCGAACTTGAAAGTGAAATGGACAGCATAGCGCTTGGCAAAAACACAAAAAACAACGTGGTTATGAACAGCCGCAACCTCTTGGCAAAAGAACTTGCAAGCTTAATGCCACATGTCGAGGAAGTTAAAAATGCACTAGGCGATGCGGTTGCAGCAGACGCATACGTTGGCAAGTGCCCAAAGTGTGGCAAGGATTTACAGCTGCGCGCATCGCAAAAAACCCGCAGCATGTTTATTGGCTGCGCTGGCTGGCCCGACTGCGATGTTACATACCCGCTGCCTAAAGGTAAAATTGAAGCACTGGATGAGTTGTGCCCCGAATGCGGTATGCCACAAATTAAGGTTAGTGCTTTTAGAAGTAAACCTCGCACACTTTGCATTGACCCAAATTGCAAAACCAACAAAGAGCCCGATGTTGAAGTTGGCACATGCCCTGTGTGTGAAAAAGCAGGCAAAAACAAAAAGCTTATTGCACACAAAAACCCTCGTACACTAAAACGCTTCATACGCTGCGAAAACTACGATGAATGTCAAGTTGGCTACCCTCTGCCGCAATACGGTCAAATTACAGCAACTGGCAAAACTTGCGAACATTGTGGCGCACCAATTGTAAC
>CAYVDR010000179.1:0-3309 GCA_964450625.1 uncultured Senegalimassilia sp. | reverse complement strand
AGAAGCCTTCGTGGCAAGTATGACTATATATTCATTGACTGCCCGCCTTCGCTTGGTCTGCTAACAATTAACGCACTTGTTGCAGCGGATAAACTGTTTATCCCAATTCAATGCGAGTTTTATGCCCTAGAAGGCGTGACAAAACTTCTTGATTCAATGAAACGTGTCAAAGCTCGTTTAAACCCCACTCTTGACATTTTTGGTGTACTGATGACAATGTATGATGGGCGCACAATGCTATCGCGCCAAGTTGTCCAAGAAGTTAAAGGGTACTTCGGAAAAATTGTCTTTGAAGTGAAAATTCCAAGAACCGTTAAACTTTCCGAGGCACCAAGCTATGGTCAACCAATAAATGTCTACGACCCAACAGGCAAGGGTGCAAAGTCTTATATGGAACTGGCAAAGGAAGTGATTGCTCGTGGCTAAGAAACATAAACGTGGGCTAGGGCGCGGTTTAGATTCGCTTTTAGGCGTCTCGTACAACGAAGCCACCCCTCAACGAAACAACAACGAAAAAGACGCTGTTGAAGTTGAGAAAAATGTTGAAAAACCCGCAAATAACAGGGTTATGGTTGATGGTGGCCCAGAAGTAAAGATAAAACAAAACACTGGGGAATTAAACACGTCTAAACAAGACGCAACATACAACCCACTTGAAGGTCAAACACCTGAATCTATTAACGAGAATGGCGAAACTGTAACCATTAAGGGTGTTGTGGAACGTGAAGTTAAACAGCAGACAATTGAACCAAAAACTGAAAAGAATGAAGCTGAAAGCCCACAAAACATTGAAACCACTGATGAAGTTCCAGTTGACGAGATAGTTCCAAACCCGAACCAGCCAAGAACAAACTTTGACAAGGAAGAACTTGAAGAGCTTGCCAGTTCTATTAAGAAAAATGGGCTGTTGCAACCTATTTTGGTGCGTTCACAAGAAGGTGGCAAATATGAAATAATTGCTGGAGAACGCAGATGGCAGGCCTCAAAACTTGCAGGGCTTGAAAAAATTCCCATTCGCATTCAAAAAGCAGACGATGATAAAGCTCTTGAACTTGCACTTATTGAGAACATTCAGCGCTCGGACTTAAACCCCATTGAAGAAGCATATGGCTACAAGCGCATGATGGAACGCTTAAATATGACGCAAGCCGATGTGGCGCAAGCAGTGTCGAAAGGTCGTTCAACTGTTGCTAATGCTCTACGCTTGTTGGAACTTCCAGAAGACGCTCAACACATGCTATTTGAGAACAAAATTACAGCTGGACATGCACGTGCAATTTTATCTATTCCTGAAAAAGAGGGGCGGGAGAGCTTAACCAAGAAACTTGCGGAAATGAAGATGTCAGTTCGTGAAACTGAAGCAATTGCAAGACTTTTTGCTGGTAAAGCCAGCGGAACAACCAAAACACGCAAGCCAATCCCTAAGGAATATAAAAAGGTTGCTCGTACTTTAAAGGATGTGCTTAACACGGGTGTGCGAGTAAAATCTGCGAACGGTAAGAATAAGATTGAAATTGAGTTTAAGGACGAAGAGGACCTTGAGCGCCTGTTTAAAGGCATATTGTCGGCTAACGTAGGTTAAATCAATTGCCAGCTATTCGTTTGGCCAGGTTAGCACAAGCTACACAAAGCCTAAATTTAGGTTTTACTTTTTGTTTACTGCCCACACTTAACAAAGGTGTGGGCTTTTTAATGCTTGTTGCTGTAGGTGTTCTTAAGCTGCCCACAGGCACCTGCTATGTCGCTACCATGTGACCTGCGAATGGTTGCCTCAGTGCCACTTTCATTCAATGCATTGCACCACTGCTTCACCACATTTAAGCTGCTCGGCTTATATTGCGAACCAGGAACTGAGTTCAACTGGATAAAGTTAAGATGACACAAAAGCCCTTTACAGTAGCTAATAAGTGCATTTAAGTGCTCTTGGGTGTCATTTAATCCTGCTGCCATAATGTATTCAAACGTTATGCGGCGGTTTGTTTTAACAACATACTCAACCAGAGCCTGCCGCAATTCACCAAGAGTTTGGTTTGCCACTTTAGGCATCATTTTATCCCTTGTTTCTTGAATTGCGCTATGCAGTGAAACCGCAAGGGTAAACTGCTCAGGCTCACATGACAGCTTCTGTATGCCTTCAATCACACCGCACGTTGAAACGCAAATGCGCCGTGCTCCAATGTTCAATGCATCTTTTGAGTTTATAACCCTCAAAGCCTCAATAGTGCTGCTGTAGTTTAAGAAAGGCTCGCCTTGCCCCATTGCAACCACATTGCTCACGCTTACATCTGTTGCACCCTTAGCAACTAAAACTTGGTCAACTATTTCCCCCAGGCTTAAACTTCGCGTTAAGCCTTCCTTGCCTGTTGCGCAAAATTCGCACGCCATTGGGCAGCCTGCTTGCGTTGAAATGCAAACAGTTGCTTTACCGCCGCTGGATGAGGGAATTAGAACTGTCTCAACCGTAGCACCGTCGTGAAGCTGCAATAAAAACTTATGCGTACAATCTTTAGATGTTGCATGCTCCAGAACCTTTGGAGTATGCAGCGGGTTGCTCTGCCTAAGTTCTTCACGAAGCGTTGCAGGCAAATTAGTCATTTCATCATAGCTAGAAACACCACGCTTATACAACCACTCAAAAAGTTGTTTAGCACGAAATTTTGGTTGTTTTAGGCACGCCATAAGCTCAACAAGCTGGGCATATGTATATGTTTTAATAGGTTTATCCATATTTTTATTATACAATGTTTCACGTGAAACATTTAAACAGTGAGTTATAATGATGGTAAAAATTTACAAGTTCAAACCAAAATAGAAAGTAAAGGATACAAAATGAAACACTTTTTAATTGACCTTGAAAACTTAAGCGACAATGAGCTAAATCAGATTAAGGGGGTAAAAAAGAATAGTAAAGTTATTTTCTTCTACTCACATGCACGCAATAAGATCGACATTGACTCACTAAGTAATATTACAACAAAAGCCAGTACAATCTCATTTATTAAAATCAAAAAAGGAAAGAAAAATGCACTTGATTTGCAATTATGCACCCATCTTGGGGGCTTAATTGCAGAAAGCGATAACAATAAAAAAGACAAATTCATAATTGTCGCAAAAGATAAAGATTATGATTGTGTAGTTGACTTTTGGCACAATGAAGGCATTAACGTCACTAGACTAGAACCATCAGGCAAACTTGATAAGAGTAAAGTAAAGCAAAAACAGAAAAAGAAATCCAACAATACAGTAAGCACTAAAGAAATTCAATCAGTGCTTTCTAACAACGAGCCAGTAAATGAAATTCTGAAAATT
>CAYVDR010000178.1:0-3388 GCA_964450625.1 uncultured Senegalimassilia sp. | reverse complement strand
AAGCAAGTTCAACGTAAGGGCTGTCTTTAAGCAGTTGCTTTAGAAACATTAGGAAATCTTTTTGATCATCCTCACTAAACTTCTTGTTATAAAACATGGAGTCCCATTCGTCCATGATAAAGCAAAAGCGGGCACCTAGTTTGTTGTAAGCAGCATTTAACGCTGCAAAAACGTCTTGCTCGCTGCTTTCAATACCTGCGTCAGGGAATAATTCACGTAATTCAAAAATTATGCCATTTGTGATTGCGTTTAAATAGTCGCTGTAGCCTTTGCAATTTTGAGGCAACCTGCTAAAGTCAATGTAAATTACATCATGCGCTGCAAAGTGCTTCATTGCCTGTTCGTTTTTTGTAACCTCCAAGCCTTCAAAAAGCCCTTGTGTTTCCAAACCACGTGCAAGAAAGCATGCAGTTGTTTGCACGTTTGTTGTTTTGCCAAAGCGGCGTGGGCGGGTAAGGCAAAGATACCTATTTTTCTTACACATGAATTTTAAAACTTCAGGAATAATGCCTGTCTTATCAACAAAATAAGTTTCGTTTCGAAGCTGTTCAAATTCTTCTTTTAACATTCTAGGATTAATGTATTGCATCTTAAAAACCTCCCACGCATTTGTTCCTTCTAGCTTTGCCTAGAGTATAACACAACAGCCAACGTGAATTCGAAGGATAAACATCACCATAAAACGAACATTTGTTTTGGAGTGAAATTGAAACTTGAAGCAATGCATTCACCCAGGCAAATTAACGAAGAGGTAAAATTTGACAAAAGATTCTTCAACTCACAGCACCTCAGCATGGATGGCCTACTCAATTAAAATCGCAAATTTATCAATGTCATGCGGAGCAACATCCTGATGATTTGGCCACTCCACGCTGTTCCAACCTGGCAGAAGCCTAACCTGTTTAAAATACTCATAATTGTTTAGCTCTTGCGCAAACTTCCCTGGCAGCTCCTGCAAATAACGCATATCGTAAACATAGTTGTTTCCCTGTTCATCTTTAAGCTGCAAAAGGTTTTTACTGATTGCCTTGACTTCTTTGATTTTCATTACACACACCTCTATTTCAAAGGCTCAATTTTAGCAGGGGCTTCACCCTGTACACTTGCATCCCATGCTTTATACAGCTCACTTTTATGGACAGAAAGCCATTCTTTGACAAGTTTATTAGCAGTTGGTGGCATTGCCCTGCAAGCACTTTACCATCTAGCGTGTAATCTGGTAACACCAACCCCAACAAACCAAACCCGCTCAAACAAAAAAAGGGCCCGCCCTTTCGAGCAAGCCCAATGAATGTTGGTTCCTTTTGCCTTTAGCTTTACGTTTAGCTGTTTTTAGTTGTTATGGCTTCTAGCTTTCTTAAACCCACCAACCTTACAACCTAAAATCCCCTAACCCTTTATGCTTTTGCACGCTGCCGCATGAAAGGGCTAGGGGGATGTTTTCAGTTTAGAACTTCAAATAAAATGCCCGCAGCAAAAACCAGCTGCGGGCAAAATGTTTAAACTAAACCCTTAAACCCTAACTATTATTTGCCCCTTATTATCAACTAAAAGCAAAATGCTGGAGCAACACTAACTTTATACATCGCATAGGTGCTGTATGCGGGACTACCATTGTTAAATACCATCATAAAAGAGTCATATTTACTAGTCAACGGCGAACGCAACCACCAAGCTGGAAGAGGGAATGAATCACAAGAAGGATTAGCTCCCGCACGAGACTTATAAAGATTATCAATTACACCGGTGTTGCTGTTGTTACCAATAATCCCTTTAGTCTTGTAGTAAGCATATTGCACGCCTTCTGTGTTAACTGCAGGTGCGTTCGAATAATAGTTGCTGTCATTGTCTACAAGCTCTGAATAAGAAAGCAAGAAGAAAGCATCTTCTGATGTCAAAACATCTGACCCCTGATTTCCGGTGTTGTATGACTTGATGGTGTTAGATTTCATGTCAGTTGTAAATGTAGATGGGAATAGCTCATAAATTTCACCTTCATCTTGAAGCATTGGGCGCAAGATAGTGGATTTCCAGCCACCCTTATTAGTGTTGTTAGAATCACTTGACATTGCATAAGCAGCAGGCAAACTGTGTGTTGCATGAAACGTTAGCACGCTACCGTCAAGATGATTTGAATCTGTGTCGTATTGATGCTGACCAACTTGGATAATGCGAAATTCAACATACTTATTTGCATTTGCGCCAGACGTATTTTCACTGTCTTTCCAATTATCAGTTGTTGAGCCATAGGTGGTATACAGGCGTACTGCATCCCCATCCATATAGCCTTTGTATGTAGCTAGTTTTGTACCGGTATCCGTTACTGTTTTGCTATTTGCTTGCTCTTTGCGCATTTCTGCAACGTCATTTTTCAGATCAATACCTGGCACAAATGTTTTGCTGCTGTCTTTATCAGCCGCTGCTTTAGCTGCGTCTTCTAGTGCTTTAGCACGCTCTGTTGCATTATCAATCTCGTTGACTGCAGACAAATCAAGACTATCCACCAAGCTTTTCGATGCTAGGAAATAGCCAGTTGCAGTGTATGTTTCTACAGCCCACTTAGCATAAAGCTTCGTATCTTCGCTAAATGTTATGGTTGATTTGTTAGTGCTGGTATCAAATTCAACTTTGGTACCGTCGGCGAAATCGGGGTCTGTATACCACCCCTCAAGCACATAACCTGTCTTTGTTGGGTCATCTGGCTTAGTTAGGTTGCCGCCTTTAACAAGCGTTGTATCTGCCATATCAGAGATAGCTGTGTTGTCTTCGCCCTCTATGCCATTGTTGCCATTGTAAAACGTCACATTAACGGTATTGAGCTTTAAGTTGATTACTGGACGCGCGGCGACGTCAGCGTCCGACACGAGGCCGCCGCCGGCGATGACGATGCCGCCCGTGTTGACGTACGCCGCGTAGCTGGAGCCGTTGCCTGGCGAGCGCAACCACCAGAAGCAGCCTTTAGTGCTAGTGTTTTGGTAGCAAGCAGTTTTGCTGCTGGTGTTTGTAGTTAGTGCAAATGCTGTTGGGATGCAAATGCGGTCGGTGTCACTTCCAAACAAACTGTTTGCTTCAGTGGTTGACAACAAAAATACTTTAGCACCTGTTACAGAAACATCAGAAAGGTCTGTTGAAGCGATAGCTGCTTGTTGTGTCGAGTCAAACGCACTAGTTAAGAAAGTGCCATCTAACCAACTTTTAATGTTGCTTGAAGAATAAGCATTTGAAGAACTATCAAATACAACTGCATCTAAGCCTTGCAAGCTGATTAGAGTTTGAACGCTGGTGCCGCTAGCAACGCTACCTGAAGCAGCTGTGCCTGCAGTGCCTAGTTTTACCCATTCAATTGTGTCTGTGGTTGAAGTGTCATTGTCTTGCTCATATGTGCCAA
>CAYVDR010000177.1:0-3434 GCA_964450625.1 uncultured Senegalimassilia sp. | reverse complement strand
TGCCTAACGAAAAGGTAACACTTTTTTGCAAAATTTAAATTCACGCTGTTCGCAGCAAATCTTACTTGTATAATGCACCCATTCAAAAGACGCTTTAGGCTAAGGAGGCCACAATGGGTAAGAAATTTAGTTTTTTGTTATTAGGCGGCGTTGTTGGCGCTGTTGCAGGCGTGCTTTGCGCTCCTAAAAAAGGTGAGGAAACTCGTGCGGAACTTGCTGGCAGGCTAAATGAAGCTTGGGGTCAAGCTCAAAACTTTAGTGGCGAAGCTGGAGCAAAAGTGCAAGAGGTTGCAGGCAATGCAACATCAAAGGTGCAAGAGGTTGCAGGTAATGCAACAGCTAAAGCAAAAGAAGCTGCCAGCAACATTAAACCACTTGCAAACAGCAACGATGAACTTCGCCAAAAAATTGAAGCTGCTCGTGCACGCATTGCTGCTCAGGTTGAAAAGAACTCAAATGCTGCTCCTGAACAAGCCGAAGCTCCATCAGCTGAAACTCCTGTTGCAAATGATGCTGCTGGCGAAAACCCAGTTCAGTCTGCAGCGAACAACGTTGCAGACTAAGCTTGCTGCACATTTATTCGTGCAAGCACATTTAATTGGTTAGTTCAACTTCTGAAAGCCTCTGCGCCATGCAGTGGCTTTCTTTTTATTCACAACACAATTGCAACCTATTTCCTTTAAATCTTAGGTAGTGCAAAACGCAAATTCTTTGGAGTGTTTATGAGCGCAAAATGTTTAACAACAAATGAAATTGATGGCTTAAAAGTTTTTGGCGGCAAAAACAACGCAAGCCGCATTGGTAAAGTGCGCTCATTTGTGTTTCACCCCACGAAGTTGCGCGTACTTGGTTTCACGGTCAAGCGCCCCGACGTTGCATTAATGTTTCACCGAGGCGACATGTTTGTGCCCCTTGACGGCTTCGTCATAAAAGAACAGGGCATTTTCGTTCGCGAAGGTGCTGCAACAACAGGTCCCGATTTTTGCAAACGCAACAACATTAATTGGGATTGCTGCGTTTTGTGGGTTGGCATGCCAGTTGTTGCAGCTAAAACGCACGAGGACCTTGGTTTGGTTAGCAATGTTAAATTTAACCGCGAAACTGGCGAGGTTATATCTGTTGACGTTGACAAAGGCATTGCCTCAAGCGCGCTGCTTGGCAAACTAACCATCCCCGCAAAAATGGTACGCGGCTTTAGACCAAACATTGGCAGTAAAATTGTGCAAAACGGCTACATCCCAGAAGACGAAGATGAGCAGGCACAATGTGGCGGCATTTTAGTTTCCAGCGAAGCTGCAAACTTGAAAACAAAAGGCGGGGCCGCCGCCGCTGCAGGTCAAGCCAGTGCGGTTGCAGCTGATAAAATTAAAACTTCAGTTTCGTCTGCCACGAAACCAGTTGCGGAAAAAGCCTCAAAAGCAGGTAACAGCCTTGTAAATGAAGGTTCGTTTAAAGCTGGAAAAGAAATTGGCAAACAAATTGACAAATCGAAGCACATGTTTAAAGACTTCGCGGTTGAATACCACAAAGCCGCTGGTACAGCAACAAAAAAGAACGAGAAGCAGGTTAAAACAACAACCGCAATAAAGAACACAACAAAGAAAATGGCTCCTAAAATGTTGAACTTTTTCTCGGACGTCAAAAACGAATACAAGCGCGCAAGCCGCGGTAAATAATTTGGCTGCTACATTAAATTTGCTGCATACACTGGTGCATGTTAAACCACGCAAGTTCTTTCTTGTTAGTTGTTAGGTTTTGGAAGTTGCTTTAAAAGTGCCCATGCGCGCTGCTTTGAATCGGCAGTGTTTAACATGCTCTCAAAGTTTTCAAACAAAACGCAAGTCCTGCCAAACAACCTGCATACTGCATTCAAATTAGCTTCGGTGCGGTAAGCAGCTGCAAGGGTTTTTGCGCTTTGTGCGTTACTTGCAACAATACATAGCGGGTCTAAGCCCTCAACAAGCTCAAATGCCTTGTTAGAATCAAGGTTTTTTAGCGTAAGAAATGTCACACTTTGTTTATACCCTAAGCTTTTAGCAGTGCTTAAAAGCGCATTGTGCGCACCTTCAGAAAGCTCAGCTTCGCTAAGCACACAAAACAGCCCATCGCGCGCACCACTTAAGTGTTCAGCAAACTTATCCCAAGTTTTGTTGATAGATATTTCATATTTGTTGCCGCTCACTGGTTTTTCTGACTTTCTATTGCAATTTTTGCCTTTTTTGGAGTATAAAACATAGTGAAAAAGTTGCGCTACATTTTAAGCAATGCGCATTAGTTTTAAACAACACCTAGGAGGCATATATGTGCACAAATGGAATTAACACTGGGCAATTTGACACAATGATTTCCCAAATTGACGACCATATTAAGCTCGAGCGCCGCTGGGCTCACAATTTAGGGCATCAAGCAGGCGATGCTGGTTTTTCTACAGTTTGCGAAAAGCTGCACGCCGCGCAAGCAGCGCTTGATGATGTTCGCGCGCTTTTAGACGAAGCCCGCGAAGCGCTTGAAGACGATGCGCAAAACGCCGATGGTGTAACCGTAAACCTTGTTTAACAATGCATTTATGCAACTTGAAACTCTATAGCGAACGTTGGTGAAATTGTGGCAGACGATAAAGTTTTACTAGGGCATGGCAGTGGCGGCACAATGATGCGCCGCATAATAGACGATGTGTTTTTTGAAGCCTATGCAACAGACGAGCTTCGTGCGGGCAATGATGCAGCGGTTTTACCTGCCCTAGCGCCTGGCGAGCGCCTTGCATTTTCCACTGACAGCTTTGTTGTTCACCCCCACTTCTTCCCAGGTGGCAACATTGGCAAGCTGGCGGTGTGTGGCACCGTTAACGACGTTGCCACATCGGGCGCTACGCCAAAATACATTAGCAGTTCTTTCATTTTGGAAGAGGGCTTTGAAATTGAAAGCCTAAAGCGCATTTGTGCAACAATGGCGCAAACTGCCAAGGAAGCTGGCGTTAAAATTGTTACTGGCGACACAAAAGTTGTAAACCGTGGGCAAGGCGATGGCGTGTTCATAAACACCGCAGGCATTGGCACCCTTCCAGCTAATGTAAACCTTGGTGGGCAGCTTTGCAAACCAGGCGATAAGGTGCTGGTAAGTGGCACACTAGGCGACCATGGCATTGCTATTATGAGTTGCCGCGACAAGCTTTCATTTCAAACGGAAGTCGAAAGCGACGCTGCCCCGCTAAACCACATGATTGCAAGCGTCCTGCAAGCAACCGAAGGCGTGCGCTGTTTTCGCGACCCAACGCGTGGCGGGCTTGCTTCAACGCTTAACGAACTTGCAAGCCAATCGGGTGTGAGCATAACAGTAGCTGCCGAAAGCGTGCCTGTAAAGCCAGCTGTGCAAGGGGCGTGTGACATGCTTGGGCTTGATGTGCTTCAAGTGGCAAACGAGGGCAAAATGGTTTG
>CAYVDR010000176.1:0-3457 GCA_964450625.1 uncultured Senegalimassilia sp. | reverse complement strand
AATTTAAGATACAACTAGTATAATTGTGCTCATGAAATTCCGTAGAAAAAAGCGTCAAGCACGCACCCATGCAGTTGTTTGGGCGTGTTGCGTCATGCTTACATGCGTTGTGTTTTTGTGCGCCAATGGCGTTGCTAGCGCAATTAGCATCATGGACAGCTGGTGCGAAGACCTGCCAACAATAAATGATGCCGATTTTGCCTACACAGCGCAAAAGTCTGTTATGTATGCAGCCGACGGCACAACAAAGCTTGCAGAATTTCAATTGGAAAAACGCAACCCTGTTAAGCAAAATGAAGTGTGCACTTACGTTAAACAAGCCACAGTTGACACTGAAGACGTGCGCTTTTATGAACACTCTGGCGTGGACACGCAGGGCATTTTGCGTGCAGCACTAAACAATTTGGCTGGTGGCAGCCGCGAGGGCGCATCAACAATTACCATGCAACTTGTTCGCAATACAGTGCTCTCGCAAGAAGCTAGCGACATTTCTGCAAAGCGCAAAATTCGCGAAGCGCGACTTGCCCTTGACATGGAAAAGCAATACAGCAAAGACGAAATTTTACTGATGTATTTAAACACCGTAAACTATGGCGATGGCTGCTATGGCATTGAAGCTGCAGCGCAAAACTACTTTCAGATAAGCGCGGCAAACCTTACCCTTGCACAAGCTGCAACGCTTGCAGGCATTCCACAGTCACCAACAAACTTAAACCCAAAAACAAACCCCAACGCCTGCAAAAACCGCAGGAATGCTGTGCTAGAGCGAATGCTTTCTGCTGGCAGCATTACGCAGGCGGAATACGATGCTGCATGCGCAGAGCCGCTGAACTTAAACGCTAAAGAGCAAGCGCCTGAAGATGGCATTTATGCATACCCTTATTTCACAAGCTACGTGCGCAATTTGCTAATGGAGACGAACAACCAATTTGGCTGCAACTATGCAAACCTTTTTGAAGGTGGGCTTACAATTTACACAACGCTTGATGCCTGTATGCAAGAAAGTGCTGAGGCTGCTTGCGAAAACCAACGCGCGCGCATGTCGTCAAGCCTGGATTGCTCGCTTGTTGCAATTGACCCAAGCAATGGCTACATAAAAGCGCTTGTTGGTGGTGCCGATTACAACACAAGCCAAGTTAACATGGCAACTGGCGAAGGCGGCAGTGGCAGACAGGCGGGTTCTACGTTTAAAGCATTCACATTAGCTGCCGCAATTGAGGCGGGCATTAACCCAAAAACTCGCATAGATTGTTCGTCGCCCATGACAAAAAATGTTGACGGCATTGAGCAAAGCTTCGAAAACTTTGACAACGCAAACTACGGCACGCGCACCATACAAAGCGCCACTGCGGTTTCTGCTAACACTGGGTTTTTACGGCTTTCTGAAGCTATTGGTCCAGCATCAATCACCAGCATGGCAAAGCGCCTTGGCGTTACGTCACAAGTGTCTTCTGTCTACACTACAACGCTTGGGGTTGCAGCTGTTACACCGCTTGAAATGGCAAACGCATATGCAACGCTTGCAAACGGTGGCACAAAGCACGAAAGCTGCGCTGTAACAAAAATAACCAACAAAGACGGTGCTGTTTTGTATGAAGCCAAAGACACCGGCGAAAAAGCAGTTTCACAAGAAGTTGCTGGCGCTACAACAAACGTGCTTCGCGAAGTGTTTGACGCAAGTGACGGCACTGCACAAGACGCCAAGCTTGCCAACAACCAGCCTGCAGCTGGCAAAACTGGCACCTCCACAAACTTTGCTGACCACTGGCTTGTTGGCTACACCCCCACCCTTTCATGTGCAACATGGATTGGAAACCCTGAAGGCAGCATTCAAACTTCAAGCTCGCTTAATTGCAATGCACTTTGGAAGGAATTTATGGACGCCGCCTTAAGTGGAACGGAAGTAAAACAATTCCCCACAACAGCAAGCCCAACATACAACAATGAATTTAACGACAAGCAAAAAGCCCAGTTAGGTGCTGAAGCAGATGCCGATTCTAACTCCAGCAACAACACCCAACAAAGCAGCACACCAACGCAAATTACACAAGGCACGCTGCTTGGCAACAGCAATAATTCAACAACGCCACCCGACACAACTGGCAAAACACTTGACGAAGCAAAAAAGCTGCTTAGAAGCTGGAAAGCAGGGTCGGTGGAAGAGAAATCAAGCACCGTTGCAAAAGGCAGCGTAATCAGACAATATGTTGCAAGCGACGGCATGATTGTTGTTGTGGTGTCTAGTGGAAGCTAAATGCAAATTGCATTGCCTTCAACCACGCCTTCCCGTAACCAATTTAAAGGCAATGTAAAAATGCGAGCGCTAGATAAAAATTAAACTTGCAAATTGCTAAAATACAAGCACAAGAAAGCTAACTAAAAGGAGTGTTAAAACATGACAGTTGAAAAGAAAAACCTTGATTGGGAAAACTTAGATTTTTCCTACCGCGAAACAGACTATAGTTTTGAAGCACATTACAAAGATGGCAAGTGGGACGAGGGCGGTCTTACACGCGACCACGACTTTCACCTAAATGAATGCGCTGGCATTTTCCATTACTGCCAGGAAGTCTTTGAAGGTTTGAAGGCATACACTACAAAGAATGGCGACATAGTGTGTTTTCGCCCAGACATGAACGCAAGCCGCATGTACACATCGGCGCAACGCCTTGAAATGCCCCCCTTCCCTGAAGACAAATTTGTGCAGGCTGTAAAAGACGTTGTGCGTGCAAACGCAGCTTGGGTGCCGCCTTATGGCAGCGGGGCTACACTTTATGTGCGCCCATTCATGATTGCCTCTGGCAGCATTTTAGGCGTTGCCCCTGCTAGTGAATATACTTTTCGCATTTTGGTTTCCCCTGTTGGCCCTTACTACAAAGGTGGCGCCAAACCAGTTAAACTTTGCATAGCCGAATTTGACCGCGCAGCACCCCATGGCACAGGTGGCATTAAGGCGGGCTTAAATTATGCAATGTCGCTTCACCCAACCATGGAAGCACATCGCAATGGCTATGCCGAAAACCTGTACCTTGACCCTAAAACGCGCACTTTTGTTGAAGAGACTGGCAGCTCAAACATTCTGTTCATTCAAAAGGGCGGCATTTTGGTTGTGCCAAAATCGTCCACAGATTCAATTTTACCGTCCATCACACGCAAAAGCTTAATTCAAGTTGCACTTGATAAAGGCATGAAAGTTGATGAACGCCCAGTTAAATGGGAAGAAGTCAAGTCGGGTAAATTCATTGAATGTGGGCTTTGTGGCACGGCAGCTGTTATAAGCCCTGTTGGGGTTATTGACAATAAAGTTGGAAACTTCAATGAAAAAATACGCTTCCAAGCAGAGGACATGGGCGAAATGGGGCCAATTATGCGTACTATGCGCGAAACTCTAACAGGCATTCAAGACGGCAGCATTGCCGATGAGCACAACTGGTTGTGCAAGATTGACGTTGACTAA
>CAYVDR010000175.1:1166-3547 GCA_964450625.1 uncultured Senegalimassilia sp. | reverse complement strand
GCTGCTGCCTGCACTCACGTCCCCTTTGCCTTCAGGCAGAATTGCCAAGCAATTGCTGCGAGCAAGCGTGCTAAACAACCCAGAACTTTGGTTTTTAGCAGGGGTTACAAGAAACGAACCGTCTTCATTTTTTGTAAGGGTTGAGCGCAAATACATGCGCCTTGGATCGCGCTTGTTAACAGCACTTGTAAGCTTTGCAACAACTCTTGGGCGCTCAAAATTCGTGTAACCCTGCATTTTGCGAAGGGCTGGGCGGATGAGCATCTCAAAGCCAACATATGCAGCAGCTGGGTTTCCCGCAAGCCCAAACACAGGTGTGTCGTTTACAATGCCAAATGTTTGCGCTTTGCCAGGGCGCATGTTAACGGATGTCATAAGCAAGCTGCCAAGGCTGTCAATACAAGGTTTAATGAAATCGAAATCACCATTTGAAGCACCACCAGATGTCACAACAAAATCGAATGCTTCTGTGGCTTTAAGCACTGCATTTTTAAGCGCATCTAAGTTGTCTTCAACAATTGGAAGGATTTCAGGTACTGCATGTGCACTTGCAGCAGACGCAGCAAGTGCATAGCTGTTGGAGTTGCGAATTTTACCAGATGTGGGCAAAGTGCTTGGGTCCACAAGCTCTGAACCTATAGAAATTATTGCCACATGCGGTTGCTTATAGACTGGAATTTTAACTTGCCCGCAGCCTGCCAAAAATCCAACACCTGCAGGGTTAATGACGCACCCAGGCTGCAAGATAACCTCACCTGCACGTGCTTCTTCACCTGCTTGGCGCACATTTGAGCCTTTGTTTGTGGGGGATTTAAACTGAACTGTGCTTCCAACGCTGCCATTGCCGTTAACGGTTTTTACAATTTCATACTTAACAACACTGTCTGCTGCTTTTGGAAGTGGGGCACCAGTCATAATGCGCACGCATTCACCCTGCGCAATTTCGCCGTCAAACGTGCTTCCTGCAGCAACATTAGCAATCACTTTTAGGTTGACAGGGCTAGATTCACTTGCACCTTCAATTTGGGCTGCTCGTACAGCAAAACCGTCCATTGCAGAGTGCGCAAAAGGGGCAATGTCAATGTCGCTTTTAACATTTGCGGCACAAACACGCCCAGTTGCTTTAAGCAGTGGCACGCATTCTGCACCTAGTGTTTTTACATTGGATAGAACAAGTTCACGAGCTTGTTCAACAGATATCATTTCTGGCATAAAACACCTTCTTTAACCTAAGTTCACTTTGTAGCTCAAATTATAGCCATATGAAAATATAAGTTAATGAAAGTTGTTTACACCTGCATAATTTAAGTTGCACCCCAGTTACAACTGTAGTAAAAATTGAGATGAAGTTAGATTAAACATACTTTCCATAGTCTTGCAATTCATGAAAAACATGGCCAACCGTAACTTCCTGGTTATCAAATGTATAAAGCATTATGTAATTGTTTACATGAACTGCCCTGTATGAAACGCTACCAACATTTGCAATTTTAGAATGCCCGTACAACGTTGGCATTTCAGAAATTATATCCAATTGGTAAAACAGTTCATTGTAAAAATTGTCGTATGCTTGCTTGGATTTAAAAGTTGAAAGCAAATAGCAGGCTATATCCTTTATTTCCTCGCTTGCGGTTTGCGTTATGTTAACCTCGTATTTCATCAAGCGCCTTTTTTAACTGCTCTTGTGAAATAACCTTGCCAGAAAGCCTTTCTTGCTCGGCAAGCTCAAGCCTTTTGTGAAGTTTTGCGCAAGCTGATTCAAAATTTATTTGGTCGTCTTTGGCCATACTGTAGCATTTGAATTTGGAGTAACCATTTTTTGTGACAATGACTTCTTGCTCTTTTTGAACAAGTTCACAAAATTTTGCTGTGTCCTTTAAATCCTTAATTGGAACGCAAACCGTCATAGTAAACCCCCTGTTTAGCCTTGAGAATGGGATAATTCTACCATGAATAAAACGACATGTGAAACACTACTTGTTCTCAAGCATAGGAATTTCAGTTTTGTCGTGCTCGTCCAAGTTTTTGTCCCAGACATAATGCTTTGTTTCGCGGGCAATTAAGCCTGATAGCGCAAGCACTATGATTATGTTCGGGATTGCCATAAGTGCGTTTGCAATGTCGGAGACATTCCACACAACATCCGCCACGCCAACAGCACCCAAAAACGCAGCAAGCACGTAGAGCACCTGGTAGGGTCTAATTGCATGCTTGCCGAACAAATATGTTACAGCGCGGTTGCCGTAGTAGCTCCAACCCAAGATGGTTGAATAGCTAAAAAGAACCATGCCCACAACAAGCACAGGCGTGCCAACGTAGGGGATGGATGCAAATGCCACGCTTGTTAAACTTGCACCTGCAGTGATGTTGCCAGATGCAAT
>CAYVDR010000175.1:0-1066 GCA_964450625.1 uncultured Senegalimassilia sp. | reverse complement strand
CTTTCAAAAATAAGCTGAATAGCAGGCCAGATGTATTCTATGTTCATGCCTATGATTACAATACAGCCCCATGCATAGGCAAGCGCCATAAATGGAACAAGCTTTTCGCAAACTTGCGAGATTACTTTAACACCGCCAAAAATCACAGCGGACACCATAATTACAATTGCAAGACCAATGCCCCATGTTGGGATGCCGGGGAAGTTAGATGTAATTATGCCAGTCATTGAAGATGACTGCACAGCAGAACCAATGCCAAAGGACGCAATGGAAGCAAACAGCGCAAAAGCACCTGCGCCAAGTAAAGCCCACCAAGGCGTTTTGCCATTTTTCGTAAATGCACGCCGCCAAGCATACATGGCTCCACCTAACATTTTGCCTTCGTGGTCTTTCACGCGGTATTTAACGGATGCGTAAGTTTCCGCGTATTTTGTTGCAATGCCAAACACACCTGTAAGCCACATCCATAAAACCGCACCAGGACCTCCCGACATAATGGCAGTTGCAACGCCAACTATATTGCCCGTGCCTATTGTTGCTGAAAGCGCTGTACACAGCGCACCAAACTGGCTTATGTCGCCTTGAGCGTCTGGGTCTTTTGTGACGGAAAGCTTTATTGCAAGTGGCAGCTTGCGCTGAATAAAGCCTGTACGAAACGTAAAGAAAATGTGGCAACCTAACAAAAGCACAATCATTGGTGCGCCCCACACAAAAGCATCAATACTGTTTATTAGCTCAACTATGTCCATAAAAATTTGCCTCTCTAACAATAAATTTGTCAAATTTGCTTACTAGTTTAATGCTATTTTTTTCGAGTATGTTACGCGTTGGGGAATTGTTTTGTTAAAGGCTGTTAATTGGAAATGTTTGAGCCTTCAAGCCACAAGCAGTGCCATACAAAAAGTTAACTAAACCTAATTTTCAAGTGGAATAGCAGCGCTAACAACAAAGCCTTTCGCTAAGTTATTGTTGCCAGCAATTAAATGACCGCCTAAAACCTGCACACGTTCTGCCATGCCAAGAATGCCATTACCTTTGCCATCTTTTGCTTCGGGAAGCTTATCGC
>CAYVDR010000174.1:0-3571 GCA_964450625.1 uncultured Senegalimassilia sp. | reverse complement strand
CACTATGAACTCCAAATGAAAACATGCAATAATCTTTAATGTAATTGCACTTGTAGTGGTATAGTTCAAAAAAACGTAAGGTTTAAAAAAGGAGTTGTAAATGAGCCTTCATGAAATTCTTGATATTGTTTTGCCAATTGTCTATGTCATTGTTGGTCTTTCTTTAATTTGGTTGTTAATTGAACTTGTTGCTTTAATTCGCCGCACAAACAGAACTGTAAAGGAAGTTAAGCAGCAAATTGACCCAACGCTTGAAAGCGTGCAGCGCATCACTAAATCAGTTGAGCCAGCAGTGGCAAAAGTTGACCCTCTCATTTCAAGTGCGTCGCTTACAGTCGATTCGCTTAACGTTGAAATGATGCGTGTTGATGGCATTTTGCAGGATGTCCAAGGCATAACAAGCAGCGCTAACAGCGCAGTTGGGGCTGTTGAGTCTGTAACAAATGCACCAATGGACATCGTAAACATGGCAACATCAAAGCTCCGCAACTTGTTTCGCACAAAAGGGGCTAGCAAGGAAACGCAAGTCATAAATAAGCAAAAAAGCCAAGTTGCAGCGCAAGACGTTACAACACCTGGCAAAGGCGGCTTTATTTACGCAGACGACAAGGCCACAAAGCCAGAGTGCAAACCGTTTGTTTCAAGCGCACAGCAAACACAAGGCTCACATGCTAAACCTGCCCAGTCAAGTGATACATCCCAGCTAAAAGACACTTTGCCTTCTGTAGAGGCTTCAAAGTAATTGCTTTTTCAAGTCTCATTGTGGCTGTTTTTTTGTATTAGTTTCCAAATAAAAAAGGCTTTAAATGCAACAGTTGCCAAATTCTGCAAATAACAAAACGGATAAATACAAACGTGCCTTTATGGTTGTGTGGGCATGCGTTGGCACCATAATTCTTACAGTTGCGCTTGTTCAGCTTCTAAACATTTTAAGCGTGCCCGTTAGCATTTTGCTTTGGACTGTAATTATTGTGTTTTGCCTGCGTGGCATTGTAAATGGTCTTGAGAAGCGTGGTGTTTCGCGCGTTTTAGGCACAACAATTGCCTACATCGTTTTTTTTGTTGTTATTGGCTTAATTGGCTTTCTAATGTTTTCGCCTGTGTTTGGTTTTGGCGAGCAGTTTACAAACATAATTGAAAGCATCCCAAGCTATGCTGAGTCGTTTATTACATGGGTAAACAGCATTTACAACAACTATTCTGATGTTTTGCAAAACGAAACTGTTCGCAAATACATAAACGAGGGTTTAAACGCCATTGGCTCAACTGCAACAGATGTTGCAAAGCAAAGTGCCGATGGTGCTGTTGCATTTGGTGCAGGCGTTGCAAACACGTTTTTGGCACTTGGTTTTGCGCTTGTAATTGCATTTTGGTTCTTGGTTGAACTTCCTGCAATGGGGCGTGAAACAATGCGCTTGGCAGGCAGCAAACACAAAGAAACAATGCAAATGCTACACCTTACATTCACCCGTGTTATGGGTGGCTACATTAAAGGCACGCTTTTTCAGTGTGCAATCATAGGTGTGCTCTGTGGCATTTTGTTTGCCATTTTGGGGCTTGACAATTATGCAGCACTTGGCGGAATAACTGGCATTTTAAACATCATTCCAATTGTTGGCCCATGGCTTGGCGGCGCACTGGCAGGTGCAAGTGGCATTTTCACGAGCCCCATTTCTGCTGTTATTGCTTTGGTGGGCACAATTGCAATCCAGCAAGTTGTATACACGTTCATCTCGCCAAAAATTATGCAGTCTTCCGTTGACATTCACCCAGCGCTAAACATAATTGCGCTAATGGCTGGCAGCGCCATTGGTGGTGCCATGAGTGGGCTTACGGGCTCGCTTGTGGGCATGCTTGCGTCAATTCCTGCCGTTGCCGTTATGAAGTCGGTGTTTGTTTACTACTTCGAGAAAGTTACGAACCGTCAGCTTGTTGCACCCGATGGCGTTTTCTTTAAGGGTAAGCCAAGCTCAACAGGCACTGTGAACCCAGTTTTGGACGCTGCAGCCCCAACACCTGAAACAACAGGCGGGCTTTTGTCTAAGGCTGTCGCAGGAAAAGAATTAAGCAGCTCAAGCAATTTAGATGCGCAAGCCAAAAACCCTAATGTTTCAAAAACCAGTGAAGAAACACCTGATGGTAATAGCAATAGCAAGTAATTAAACAATTTGATTTATAAGGAAAGTTTTAAGTATGCAATACATGACAAGTGCTGAAATTCGCGAGAAGTACCTGGCTTTTTTTGAGAAGAAAGGCTGCAAGCGCATGCCGTCAGCTTCTCTTATCCCCGATGACCCTTCGCTTCTTTTAACAAGCGCTGGCATGGTGCAGTTCAAGCCCTATTTTTTGCACACTAAAGAATTCGACCCAGCATACATTGGTTCTACAACGGTTCAAAAGTGCGTGCGCACAAACGACATCGACAACATTGGCGATGCTAGGCACCTTTCGTTTTTCGAAATGCTTGGCAATTTCAGCTTTGGCAAGTACTTCAAAGAAGAAATGTGCGCTTGGGCATACGAATTTTCAACTGAAGTTTTGGGTCTACCAAAGGAAAAACTTTACTTCACAGTTTTTGAAGACGATGATGAAACTATTGAAATTTGGAAGAGTTTAGGCGTTAGCGAAAGCCACATTTCACGCCTAGGCGAGGAGGACAATTTTTGGCGTGCAGGGCCAACAGGGCCTTGTGGGCCTTGCTCGGAAGTGTATTTTGACCAAGGCGAAGGCGTTGGCTGCGGCAAACCTGATTGCAAGCCAGGTTGCGATTGTGACCGCTTTCTTGAGTACTGGAACTGCGTGTTTACACAGTTTGATGGCCAGGAAGACGGCACATTAGCCCCCCTTGCCACAAAAAACATTGACACTGGCATGGGTCTTGAGCGCATTGCAGCAATTATGCAAGGCGTTACAAACAACTACGACACCGATGTTTTGCGAAGCCTAATTTCTGTTGGCGAAAAGCTTTGTGGCAAAACTTACGGCGAAAATGAAAACGTCGATGTAAGCCTGCGCATTATGGCAGACCACAGCCGTTCCATTACATTTATGATTGCCGATGGCATTTTGCCTTCAAACGAGGGGCGTGGCTATGTTTTGCGCCGCTTGTTGCGCCGTGCTGTAATGAAGGCTCATTTGTTGGGCGTTGAAGGCGAGTTTTTAAACAAGTACGTTGACGAGGTTGTGCGACTTATGGGCAGCGTCTACCCAGAGCTTGTTGAAAACCGCGAGCTTACCCGTGGTGTAATTTCGTCGGAAGAGGCACGCTTTGGGGCAACACTTCGTCAAGGCAGGGCATTTCTTGACGAGGCACTCTCTGCGCTTTCTGGCAACGTTTTGCCTGGTGAACAAGCGTTTGTGCTCCATGACACTTATGGCTTTCCGGTTGAAATTACATGCGAGTTGTGCCAAGCACGCAACGTAAGTGTTGACATGCAAGAGTTTGAAAGCTGCATGGCCGAGCAGCGTGAGCGTGCTCGCACAGCAAATGAAGGTGATGCACAGGCAGCTTGGTCAACATATGGCAATGTTTATGCAACGCTTTTGCACGATATGGGCGCAACAAAGTTTG
>CAYVDR010000173.1:0-3591 GCA_964450625.1 uncultured Senegalimassilia sp. | reverse complement strand
CCTAAGTGGCTGCCGTTTGCCACATACATAACAAAGAACGCCATGATTGGTAACAGAATTGCATTCGCTGCTTGCGCCACCAATATAAGCTGCGTTGGGCTGCTTTTTAAGAAGATTGCCATTAAACAACCAGCCAGAAGAACAATCATCCAAATTACTTTGAACTTCATATCCTTTAACGTTTTCTTCCAATCTAGCACGCCGTTTACAGCATAGGCTGCTGAAAGTGGCGCTGTAATTGCACTTGAGAAACCTGCTGCTAAAAGCCCAACACCAATCATAAATGTTGCCCAGCTGCCAAGTAATGGCTCAAGTGCCATAGCCATTTCTTTGCCGTTTGTAACCGTAATGCCTTGCGCATTCATGTTTGCAGCAGCACAAATTAAAATAGCCATGGAAATTATACCGCCAAGACCAATGGAAAGCACGCAGTCAAAGCGTGCATCACTTACTTGCTCGGGATCTTTAAACCTGTCAGCTGCACTTGATGCATGCAAAAACAAATTGTAAGGCACAATGGTTGTGCCAATTAAGCCAACGGCAGTTAAAATGCCTTTTTGTGCGTTTTGACCTTGTGGAAGCTGTGGCGTAAACATGCCAGCAACTGTGGCACCCCAGTCCACTGGGGATGCAAACGCTGTTACTAAAAACACAACGCCCATAAACACAACAATTGCGGTTAGGATTTTCTCAACCAAACTGTAAGAGCCTATCCACATGCAAATGAATGCTAAAATTCCAAGCACAACAACAATAGGTTCCGTTGGCAGGTCTAGCACAGCTTGAATGCCCAAAATGCCGCCTGTAATGTTGCCAGTTTCATATGCAATGTTGCCAATGAAAATAGCGATGATAACAATTACGATTGCAATCCACTTCAGCACTGGGCTTTTAATTCTGTCGCGAATGTTTTCGCCTAAGCCCTCTTGTGTCACAATGCCAATACGCGCTGCCATTTCTTGGAAAATGATTGTGGCAACCGTTGCAAACACAAGTGCCCAAAGCATTGTGTAAGCGTAGTTTGCGCCTGAAACCGTGCATGTTGTAACGGTGCCAGGGCCAATAAACCCTGCAGCAACAAGTGCGCCAGGGCCTATGTTTTTGAATTTCTGAATGATTGAGCTTGCCATGTAAGACCTCCTTTGTAAAACGAACACTGGTAATGGCTGTTCAAAAATTTAGCTTTATAACTTTAACATGAATTGCTAAATTTTGCTTCTGTTTTGCTGTTATTGTAACAAACGGTGAAATTTTGTAACAAAACGGCAGTGTTTGAGCGCGCACACAATCTGTTGTGAAAAAAGTTTTATCGCTACAAAATAGAACTCAAAAATTGCAGTTTCAAACATTAAATGCTAGCAATTAAGCCTTCAACCATGTTTAAAGGAGTAGTGCAATGCCAATAAAAATTCCAGACAAACTTCCTGCAGCAGCGCAACTTGAAAGCGAAAACATTTTTGTAATGTCAAAGCATCGCGCCATGCATCAGGACATTCGCCCGTTGCGTGTGCTGCTTTTAAACCTTATGCCTAAAAAAATTGAAACCGAAACTCAAATTATGCGCAAGCTTGCAAACACTCCTTTGCAAATTGAAGTGGAGCTTCTAGGCACAATAAGCCACGAGTCTAAAAACGTTCCTAAGCAGCACCTTGAGGCTTTTTATCGCTCGTTTGATGAAGTGAAAAACTCACGCTACGATGGCATGATTATTACTGGTGCTCCTGTTGAGCTGCACAATTTTGAAGACGTTGATTACTGGGATGAGCTTTGCAAAATTATGGAGTGGTCTAAAACAAATGTTTATTCCACGTTGCACATTTGTTGGGGTGCGCAGGCTGGCATTTACTACCATTATGGCATTGAAAAACACGAACTGAACGCAAAGCTTACTGGCGTTTTTAAACACACGGTAACAAAAAGCACATCACCTTTAGTTCGTGGCTTTGATGATGAGTTTTGTGCACCGCATTCGCGTCACACAACCGTTTATGCGAAGGATATTCGCGAACACCCTGAACTTGAGATAATTGCTCAATCTGTACAAGCTGGCGTATACATTGCAAAAAGCACCAACAGTAGGCATTTCTTTGTTTTTGGTCACCCGGAATACGATGTGAACACACTTCGCAATGAATATAACCGTGACATTGAAAAAGGCTTAAATGTGCCTGTGCCTGCCAACTATTTCCCAGATAACAACCCAGCCTTAACCCCGCAAAATACTTGGCGTGCGCATGCACAGCTGCTCTACACCAACTGGCTTAACTATTATGTGTACCAAGCAACACCATATAACTTGGATGAAAATTTGTAATTTCCAGTTAAACAGCTGCGTTCACTTCAAGCAAAAACTAATGGTTTTTAAAGTGAGTTTTACAGCTAAATGCTAAACTTTGCATTCATAAAACACATGAAAGGAATTGGTCATGAACATTGCATTAATTGTTGCCATTGTAATTTTAGTTTTAATTGTTATTGCTTGCATTGCGCTTTACAACAACCTTGTGAAGCTTCGCAACATGGTGGACAACGCGTGGGCGCAAATTGATGTGCAGCTTCAGCGCAGGCTCGATTTAATCCCAAATTTGGTCGAAACGGTTAAAGGTTATGCAAAGCATGAAAGTGGCACATTAGATGCTGTAACGCAAGCGCGCTCTGCTGTTGCAAATGCAAAAACGCCAGAGGGGCGCATGAAGGCTAACAACCAGCTTACAAGCACGCTAAAAACCCTGTTTGCAGTTGCTGAGGCTTACCCCGATTTAAAAGCAAACACCAACTTTAGCGAACTTCAAACCGAGCTTTCAAACACGGAAGATAAAATTAGTTACATGCGTCAAAGTTTCAACGACACAGTTATGAAGTACAACACTGCAATTCAAACGTTTCCGGCAGTGCTTCTTGCAGGGCTTATGGGCTTTAAACCACGCGAAAGTTTCGACGCCGATGCCAGCGCAGAAACGGCTCCTAAAGTAACGTTTTAACAGTGTGCTGCTAGCATGCCTGCGCGTCTGTTTCGTATAGTTCCGCTGCTTTTATTCTTCGCTGTTGCTGCAGGTGTGGTCTACATTGTTTTTGCGTGGCTTACTTCCCCCGCTCGTGCAAAAGAAATACTAATTAAATTTTTTAGTGTGCTAACGTTGGCACTTAGCATTTTTTTCGCTATTGCAAGCTTGTATGCAGTAGGTGAGCAAAACTGGGCAGCCTTTGATTTATTCCTTGCGTTTTTAATTACTTCAGCAGTATGCTTGGCAATTGTGCGCATTTGTCGTGCAGTGTTTTTGCGAAATAACCCAGCGTATCGCAATACGCGAAAAAGCTAAAAATATTGTTTTCACTTATTCGATGTGCATTCCAAGTTACAGGTAATTTCTTGTGAAGCATTTAAATGCTGGTTGATTGTTAACTTTAATGCAGGTTTGGCAGGGTAAAAGTGCAGTAGTCAAACTAAATTCAGGTAAATAAAAAGCTGCAGCGTTTAGGTGCTGCAGCTTGAACTAACAAAATGGTGCGGGTGAAAGGACTTGAACCTTCATGAGCAAAAGCTCATACGGACCTGAACCGTACGCGTCTGCCAATTCCGCCACACCCGCA
>CAYVDR010000172.1:0-3599 GCA_964450625.1 uncultured Senegalimassilia sp. | reverse complement strand
AAAAAAATTTACCCTACCAGCGAAGGTGAACAAAAAGTTCGCAAGGCACTTGGCTTGTAAATTAGAAGGCGTGGTAATTGTTATCAATTGTCTGCGCAGCGTATTTCTTATTTGAGGCATTCTTACCTAGTTGCATTTGGATGCAAGGTTTGTGCAAGGGTTTTGCAAGGTTTGTGCAAAGTGGCACGTTTATTATTGTCGTAGCGAGAAAGGAAAGCTATGACAACAAAAACAACTGCTGTAAAAGAAAAAGCAATTACATCAAAAGCTAAAGCTAAAACAAAAACTACAACGCGAAGGCGCAGTGCAACAAAGGCAAGCAGCACTCTAACTGCAAAAACATGCAAGACGCGGCGCAAGAGCCCAGCTTCAGCTGCAAAAAAGGCTGCAAGTGCAAACAAGCAAGCAGTTCCTAGCAACCTAGAACTTGGCAAGCGCGGCGAGGCTGCAGCTGTAAGCTTTTTGGGCAGGCGCGGTTACAGTGT
Organism: uncultured Senegalimassilia sp.; assembly: GCA_964450625.1. Classification (GTDB taxonomy): domain Bacteria; phylum Actinomycetota; class Coriobacteriia; order Coriobacteriales; family Eggerthellaceae; genus Senegalimassilia. The sequence continues at coordinate 3,114 of CAYVDR010000172.1, read as the reverse complement.
CGTGTGCCAAAACTGGACGTGTCCTGCAGGTGAGGCAGACATTATTGCGCGCGATGGTAATGCTATTGTGTTTGTTGAAGTTAAAACGCGAAGCGGTGCCGAGAAAGGCTTGCCGTCTGAAGCGGTGGACAAGCAAAAACGTGCCAAGTACGAAAAAATTGCAGCTATGTATTTGCAAGAAATTGACGACGTTGATGTTCAGGTGCGCTTCGATGTTATTTCCATTTTAGTAATTGCTAAAGACCGCGCGCTTTTGCGCCACCATGTGAACGCTTTTGGGGTGGCTTAGGCTATGGCAACGCTATGCTGCTTAAAAACTGCAACGTTGCGTGGTGTTACCGCAGTTCCAGTTGATGTTGAGGTGTGCGTGTCAAATGGCATGCCAGGGTTTTCTGTTGTTGGAATGGCGGATGCATCTGTGCAGGAATCGCGCGAGCGTGTGCGTGCGGCAATTAGGGCTGCTGGCTTTAACATGCCAACGCAAAAAGTTGTCGTAAATTTGGCACCAGGTGCGCTTCGCAAAACTGGCTCGGGGTTTGATTTGCCCATTGCAGCCGCTCTTCTGTGCGCAACAGGGCAAATTAACCCAGGCAGCCTTGATGGCCTAATGCTTGTGGGTGAGCTCTCGCTTCAGGGCGCAGTGCGGCCTGTAACTGGGCTTTTGGCATATGCGCTTTGTGCGAAGAAAATGGGGCTTACCCTTGTTAGTGCGCCAGAAAAAGGTGCATCTGCTGTTGAGGGTTTAAAGCGACGCGTCATACACTCGCTTAAGGAACTAAGGTCTGCTTCATTTGAGGTGCTTAAAACATCGGCAGAAACGGGCAAATGCGAAGCGCCGGATTTCAAAGACATTGCAGGCCATGACATGGCAAAGCGCGCCATGCAAATTGCAGCAGCGGGTGGGCACGGCGTGCTTATGATGGGTCCACCAGGCTCTGGTAAAACCATGCTTGCTTCGCGCTTGCCGTCCATTTTGCCACCTCTAACACGCGATGAAGCGCTTGAAACTGCTGTTATTCACTCGGTTGCAGGTAATGATGCTACGCCTGCTCTTGCTGGCGTGCGTCCGTTTTGCCAGCCGCACCACTCGGCAAGCCTAGCTGGGCTTGTTGGTGGTGGCTCGCCCCCGCGCCCTGGTGCCATATCGCTTGCACACAACGGCGTTTTGTTTTTAGATGAGCTGCCTGAATTTGCGCCATCGTCGCTTCAAGGCATTCGTCAGCCAATGGAGGCGGGGCATGTTGTTGTAACGCGTGCTGATGGCAACGTTGATTTTCCGTCGCGCTTCATGCTTATAGCTGCTGCTAACCCATGCCCTTGCGGCTTTTTTGGCGACGATGAGCACACGTGCACTTGCACGCAGCGCCAAATTAGCACTTACCAAGGCCGCATTGGTGGGCCTGTGCTTGACAGGATTGACGTTCACATTGACGTTGCGCGCATTCCGCCCGAGGAGGTGTTGGCAACTGGCAAGGGAACTTCATCAGCCGATTTGCGCGAGGGCGTGCTTGCTGCAAGGGAATATGCCAAGTGGAGGCGGGATGACACAGGGCTTGATGAGCGAGGTGCATCAACAGAGGTGCTGGTTCAAGCATGTGCGCTTGACGACAAAAACATGCGCTATTTGGAAGAGCTTGCTCGCATTGGCAACATGAGTGGTCGCGCTATTATGCGCACCCTTTCACTAGCGCGCACAATTGCCGACATGGAGCAACAAGCAAGCGTTAGCCGCTGTCACATTTTTGAAGCTGTAAGTTTCCGATTGCGTGATAAGGGGGTTTAGGTGGCAAAGGGTTCAACCTCAAAAAACCGCAGGTCAACCTGTCATTTGGAAGGTGAACGCTGCGTGTTGACACACAACAATCCAGAATTTCCCGACTTGTTGAAAGAGATTCAAAACCCACCAAAAAAGCTGTATGTGCTAGGCAACCCTAAAGCGCTTGTTGGCGGGCTTGCAATTGTGGGGGCAAGGCGTGCCACACCCTATGGCAAGGGGTGTGCAAAGCGTTTTGCTAGTCGTGCTGCACAACGCGGCATTTGTATAATCTCTGGCGGTGCGCGTGGCTGCGATGTTGAAGCGCACAAGGCTGCGCTTGAAGCTGGCGGGCAAACAGTAGTGTTTTTGGGCGGTGGGTGCGATGTGCCGTACCCCTCGCAACACGCTGGGCTTTTCGAGCGAATTGCAAAAGCTGGTGGTGCTGTTGTCTCAGAGCATGCGTGGGACGCACCACCCCTGCCGCAGCAGTTCAGAAGCAGAAACCGCCTAATTGCAGGGCTTGCGCGCGCAACGCTAATTGTTGAGGCAGGTTTGCCTTCGGGCACATTTTCTACAGCCGATGAAGCTTTGGCGGCGGGGCGCGAGGTGCTTGTGGTACCAGGGGCTATAACGTCTGCAAACTCAAAAGGGGCAAATAGGTTGCTCTACCAAGGCGCCACGCCCGTTGTAGATGATGAGTCGTTTGACGATGTACTGTTTTCCATTTACGGCACGCTAAAGCAAAAAAGCTATGTGCAGAAAAAAGCTGTAAGTGTTGTAGCAGATAGCAAAAACCCACTGGCAGCAATTTTGCAGGCTGAGCCTCTTGGCATGGAGCAACTTTACTCCATTGCAACTGAGCTGTGTAAAGGTGCTGGTAATGCGCGTAACTGGCTTATGGAAAATTTGGTGCAGGGTGAAAAGGATGGGCTTTTCTCGCGTTACCCCGATGGCCGCTGGGGGCCACATGTGCAGTGATGCATCTTGGCACATTTGCTTGAGTTGCTTTGACATCATGCATGTGCTAGTTGTATTGCTTTATTAGTACAAGTTGCTGCGCTGTGCACGGTTTTGCTAAGGCTGCTTTGTTTGCCTACCCGTCAAGACCCTGGGCTTATTGGCAAGGTCATTGTGCACTTGCACATCAACAAAGCCTGCTTCACATGCCAAGGTTTTCGCAGTTTCAAGGTTGCGCTCAAAAAGCTCAAACGCAAAAGCACCGTCAGGTTTTAGTGCCTCTTTAGCCCAAGGCAAAAGTTCACGAACAAATTTGTTGCCGTCCGTGCCGCCATCGAGTGCAAGTGCAGGTTCAAAGTTTGCAACTTCATTGGGGATGGTGCTTAAAACACTTGTTGGCA
>CAYVDR010000171.1:0-3614 GCA_964450625.1 uncultured Senegalimassilia sp. | reverse complement strand
GTCATGCCAGATAACACAATAGGCCAAAAAGCAAGTTCATTGTTTGAGTAGAGTTGCAATTTCGCAGAAAGGTTTTCTAATGAACGTTATAAAAATGTTTACACATTATCTGAAAAAGGCTTTTGCATCTAAAGTACCTAAAGCCGCTCTCAACTGCGTTGTGGCACTTGCTCTCGTTGTTGGGTTTATGCCAATCAGCAGCAATGTTAGCTATGCGCAGCAAACTTCGCAAACACAGAGTGCAGCTAATGACAGCACTAACAGTGAAGGTGCAAGCGAAACTAACTTGCAGTCAACTGATGCAAGTGCGCCACAAGAAGCTGACGCACAGCAAAACATTGCGGCTGCTAATAATACTAAGGCACAAGATGCATCGCAAGAGCAAGCAGCGCTTTCAGCACAGTCTCAAGCAAACGATGCTGTGCAGCAAAACGCAGACACATGGCAAAACAGCGCTCTTGCTAACACTAACGCAAAAGGTGGCACGCTTGGTAAAAACTCTAATGGCAGAGTTGTTATTTCTGAAAAAGTTACTGATAGAGGCAATGTTGCTTCCATTACGTTTACTAACGATCTTTCTGCCTATTCTAGTGCGCCCATAAAATGGGCTGCTGGCGAAGATGATAGCGATTCTGTTTTAGGTTGGGCAGTTCAATCCGATTCTTCTAGCGATTACAATATTTACTTTGGCTGCGATGGCGCATATCCAGCACTTCCAGAAAATTCATCTGGGCTTTTTGCTAACCTAACATCAGTTGAAACCATTAATAATTTTTCCAATCTTGACTTTTCCAAAGCAATGAAAATGGAAAATTTGTTTCAAGGTTGCACAGCTTTAAAATCATTTGAGTTTAATCAAGCAGCTGATCTTTCCAATGTATTAACCATAAAAGGCATGTTTTCAAATTGCACTGGTCTTGAGAAAGTCGATTTAAGTGTAAGAACCACATTCACATATTTGCAAAATGCAAGTGAAATGTTTAAAGGCTGCACTTCGCTAAAAAATGCATATCTTCCTATATCAGAATTCCCAAAGTTACAAACTGTAAGCGGTATGTTTGAAGGTTGTCAGAATCTTGTATATGCTTATTTCATGGGATGTAAAACCAGCAGCTTGTTTAGCGACATGTCATCGATGTTTAAAGGCTGCAAATCGCTCGAAATTGCGCAGTTTCCAACAGAATTTAAAACAAACGGTGTTACAAATATGAGTTCACTATTTGAAGGTTGCGAAAGTTTGAACTCAATTGATTTGAGAAAATTCGATACGAGTGGCGTTAAGAACATGTCAAGCATGTTTAAAGGATGCACCTCATTAACTATGTTTAAAGAGGATAGGCAAGAATATTTTATTAATACGGATTCTGCAGAAGACATGTCTTATATGTTTTACGGTTGTAAATCACTAAGTAATATTGATCTTTCTAGCGTCAACACAACCTCGCTTAAATATACAAATTACATGTTTTCAGGTTGCTCAAGTTTAGAAAAGCTAACGCTTGGCAGCTACAATTTCCCAGCCCTTATTGATATGTCTTATATGTTTAACGACTGCTCAAGTCTTAATAAACTTCAACTACAAGATATAAATTTACCTTCTGTAACCAGTATGAAAGGTTTATTTAGTGGATGTGAAACATTATCTGACCTCGATGTAAGCAATCACCATGTTAGTGCAGAGAATGCTACAGACATGTCTTATATGTTTTATGGTTGTAAGGCTTTCTCAACACTTGACGTTTCGGCATTTTCAACTGAAAGTGCCACCGACTTAAGTCATATGTTTGATGGTTGTACGGGTCTTACTAAAATTCAAGGGCTTAATTACCCTTCTATGCAAACTAGTAAAGTTACAGACATGTCTTACATGTTTAATAGTTGTTCATCGCTAAGTACCCTAGCATTTCTTCCAGAATATTTCATCACTACAAATGTTACTAACATGTCCCATATGTTTGCAGGTTGCTCAAGCCTAACAGGGCTTGACCTTGGAGTTTCTTCTATTGGGTTTGATACATCAAAAGTTACTGACATGTCTTACATGTTTGCAGGTTGCACAAGCCTGCCTGACATTAACTTGGCTGCATTTTCAACAGAAAGTGCAATAGACATGCAGCATATGTTTGATGGCTGCTCAAGTTTTAAAACAATTACAGGCTTGGAAAAGGCAAACACATCAAGAGTTGAGAATATGTCGTATTTGTTTAACGATTGTACAAGCCTAGAAACACTTCCTTTAAGCCCAAATTATTTTAAGACTTCAAATGTTACTAACATGAGCCATATGTTTGCAGGTTGCTCAAGCCTAACAGGGCTTGATAAACAGCTTACAGACGCTCTTGATACCAGACAAGTCACAGACATGTCCTACATGTTTGCAGGTTGCACAAGCCTGCCTGACATCAACTTGGCTGCGTTTTCAACTGAAAGCGTTACAGACATGCAGCACATGTTTGACGGCTGCTCAAGCTTTACAGAAATTAAAGGTATTGAAAATGCAAACACTGCAAAAGTCACAAACATGGCTTACATATTTAATGACTGTGAAAAACTTAAAACGCTTGCCCTAAATGCTGACAATTTCAACACTTCGGCTGTTACTAACATGAGTCATATGTTTGCAGGTTGTGCAAGCCTAACAGGGCTTGATGAGCAGCTTACAAGTGCTCTTGACACATCAAAAGTTACAGACATGTCATATATGTTTGCAGATTGTCCTAATTTGCTAGACATCAACTTAGCTGCGTTTTCAACTGCAAACGTTCAAGACATGAGCCATATGTTTGACGGCTGCACGAAATTTACTGAAATTAAAGGGTTGGATAACGCTGTTACTTCGCAAGTTATAAACATGTCTTATATGTTTAACAACTGCATCAATTTACAAAACTTGAGTTTAAGCCCCGATAAATTTGACACACAAAACGTACTTGACATGTCCCATATGTTTGCAGGTTGTGCAAGCTTAACAGGTCTTGATTTTACTAGCATGAAAGCTCTTGATACGTCAAACGTTACTGACATGTCTTACATGTTTTATGGCTGCACAAGCTTGCCAGACATTGATTTGTCAATGTTTTCAACTTCAGATGTTCAAAATATGAGCCATATGTTTGATGGGTGTTCAAGTTTTCAGACTATTGCTGGCATAGAAAACGCTAATACAACAAATGTAACGGATATGTCTTATTTATTTAATGGCTGCAATAAACTCCAAACTCTTAATCTAACCCATTTTAATACTGCAAACGTTATTGACATGAACCACTTATTCGCTGGCTGTTCTTCATTAGATGACTTTACAGTTACTTCAGCTTTGAATACAAAGAATGTTACTAACATGTCTTACATGTTTCAAAATTGCACAAGCCTGCCAAGCATTGATGTTTCTAACTTTTCAACAGCAGCTGTAAAGAACATGGAGCATATGTTTGACGGCTGCACAAACCTAGACGAAATAGAAGGAACAACAGCAGAGGGGATCGACACTTCTAACGTTACTGACATGGCGTTTTTGTTTAACAACTGCAAGAAACTCACCACGCTTAATTTATCGAAGTTCAATACGCAAAACGTAGAGAACATGCGCCACTTGTTCTCTGGCTGCAGTGCAC
>CAYVDR010000170.1:2209-3630 GCA_964450625.1 uncultured Senegalimassilia sp. | reverse complement strand
GCAGCTAAAAAAACAACAACAAAAAAAGCAAGTGAAAAAAGCGAAAAGCCAAGTGCTAAAAAATAGTCGTTAAGCACTTAAATTTACAGTCTGTCTTTGCGGGGCTAATTTTTAGTCTTGCGCAAAGGCAGGCTTTGTTTTATAAGCAGTTTTAAACCGCACGAAAGGAAATTCACATGGACACACCAGTAAAAAACGGTCTAATACCTTACGTTATTGAGCAGTCGCCACGCGGCGAGCGCAGCTACGACATTTACTCGCGCTTATTAAACGAGCGCATTGTGTTTTTAGGTGAGGAAGTTACCGATCAAGTTGCAAATACTGTTGTGGCACAGCTTTTGCACCTTGAAAGCGCCGACCCTGAAAAGGACATTAGCCTCTACATCAATTCCCCTGGTGGCAGCGTTACTGCAGGTTTGGCAATTTTGGACACCATGAACTTCATTAAATGCGATGTGTCCACAATTTGCATGGGCTTGTGTGCTTCCATGGCTGCTGTTTTGCTCTCTTCTGGCACTAAGGGCAAGCGTCTGTGTTTGCCAAATTCAATGGTTCTAATTCACCAACCACTAGGGCAAGCACAAGGTCAGCAAACAGAAATTGCACTTGTTGCTGAGTACATGTTGCAAACTAGAAAGCAATTGAATCAAATTTTGGCGGATAACACAGGGCAGAGTCTTGAAACAATTCAAGCTGACACCGAGCGTGATAATCGCATGACAGCTAAAGAAGCGCTTGACTATGGCTTGGTTGACAAAATTATTGAGTCGCGTGCTGCCATTAAATCACAAGATTAGGATGTAGGTTTACATGGTTGATCGCAGAAAAACTCGTGCGTCTAAGCGTGACAAAACGCCTAATGTTTGTGCGTTTTGCGGCAAATCCATTGATGAGGTGGATGCCATGATTTCAGGCCCTGACGGCATAACCATTTGCGACGAATGCGTTTCCGTTTGTGCAGAAGCAATGATGTACGACATGTCGCAAACAGGCTATGACCCTCGCATCGGCCAGGCTTTGGGGCGCGGCCCCGTGCCTCAAAGCAGCGTTGCGCCACAAAGGGCTGGTGGTGGGCGCAGCAAAGGTGCAAAGGCTAACGCAAACTCTAAAGATTTGTTGGGCAAGCTGCCCACGCCGCAGCAGCTCTACGACGAACTTTCGCAGCACGTTGTTGGTCAGGAGCAGGCAAAACGTGCGCTTTCAGTTGCAGTTTACAACCACTACAAGCGCATTAGCATGGGCTACTCTGCAAAAAAAGGCGACGTTGAGCTTGACAAATCAAACATCATGCTGCTTGGCCCTACGGGCTCGGGCAAAACACTGCTTGCGCAAACTTTGGCTCGTACGCTTCAAGTGCCGTTCGCAATTGCCGATGCCACAACGCTAACAGAAGCAGGCTACGTTGGCGAAGACGTTGAAAA
>CAYVDR010000170.1:0-2109 GCA_964450625.1 uncultured Senegalimassilia sp. | reverse complement strand
GTTGGCAAATCGTCGCTTGGGTTTAACTCCGAAATGCCAGAGTCTAAAAAGCACGATGAAGCTAAATTGCTTTCCAAAGTGCTGCCAGAAGATTTGCACAAGTTTGGCATGATTCCAGAATTTGTTGGGCGCATTCCTGTAATAACTTCGCTTAACGAACTTTCGGAAGAAGACCTCGTGCGCATTTTGAAAGAGCCTAAAAATGCACTTGTGAAGCAGTACACAAAAATGTTCAAGTTCGAAAATTCTGAACTTACTTTTGAAGATGCTGCGCTTACAGAAATTGCCAAGCGTGCAATTGAGCATGGCACCGGTGCGCGCGGCTTGCGTAGCATTTGCGAAGCTGTTATGCAAGACGTTATGTTTGAGCTGCCAGAACACAAATGCAAAAATACCGTCACCATAAAACAAAGCGACATTTCAGGCGAAACGAAGCCTGAAATTGTTGACTTACAAGAATAGATTGCAAGAGAGGGCAGCTGTTAACATGCAAGAAATGCCAAAAGTTTACGACCATAAAGCAACTGAAGTTCGCATCCTTGACAAGTGGATGCAGGGTAAATATTACAAGCGCAATAAGGGCGAAGGCGATTGCACAATTGTTATCCCACCGCCAAATGTAACAGGTGTTTTGCACATGGGACATGCCATGGACGACACAATCCAAGACACAATTGTGCGCTTTAATCGCATGCGTGGCGTCTCAACCCGCTGGGTTTTAGGCACCGACCACGCTGGCATTGCAACGCAAACTAAGGTTGACAAAAAGCTTGCAAGCGAAGGCATTTCCAAACGCGAAATTGGCCGTGAAAAGTTCATTGAGCAGTGCTGGGACTGGACACATGAATACGGCGGGCACATTGTTGAGCAAATTAAACGTATGGGCTGCTCAGTTGATTTTGACGATGAGCATTTCACGATGGACGCCTCTTATGCAAACGCTGTTCGCAAGGTGTTTTGCGATTGGTATCACGACGGGCTAATTTACCGTGGCAAGCGCATTGTAAACTGGTGCCCGCATTGCACAACTGCCATTGCCGATGACGAGGCAGAATACAAGCCCGAGGCGGGCAAACTCTGGCACTTGCGCTACCCTCTAAAGCAGCCAATTGACGGCTGCGAATACATTGTTGTTGCAACTACCCGCCCAGAAACCATGCTTGGCGACACAGGTGTTGCAGTATCACCAAAAGACGAATCAAAGCAGCAATTTGTTGGCGCGACTGTTATGCTGCCAATTGTTGATCGTGAAATCCCAATTTTTGCAGACTTCCACGTTGACGCAGGCTTTGGCACGGGTTTTGTTAAGGTAACGCCAGCGCACGACCCAAACGACTTTGCCATGGGTGAGGCTGCGGGTTTGGAGAAAATTAACATTTTCGATGAAACTGCGCACGTTGCCCCAGGCTACGGCAAATTCAGTGGCATGAGCCGCGAGGAGTGCCGAGAAGCTGTTGTTGCGTGGTTTGAGGAGCATGGCTTGCTTGACCACGTTGACGAGCACCCACATTCTGTTATGCACTGCTACCGCTGCGACACAACGCTTGAGCCGTGGCTTTCAAAGCAGTGGTTTGTTGCAGTTGACAAGCTTAAAAAACCAGCTATTGAGGCCGTTACATCGGGCAGCATTACATTTCACCCAAAGCGTTGGACGCAAACATACTTAACGTGGATGGAAAACTTAAAGGATTGGTGCATCTCGCGCCAGCTTTGGTGGGGGCACAGAATTCCTGTGTTTTACTGCGAGTGCTGTGGTTGGCAAGATGCTCTAATGCAAGATGCACACGAGTGCCCAAAGTGCGGCAGCAAAAACATTCACCAAGACGAAGACGTGCTTGACACGTGGTTTTCAAGCCAGCTGTGGACGTTTGCCACGCAAGGCTGGCCTGAAAATGCGGCCGAGCTAAAAAAGCACCACCCAACGTATGCGCTTGTGACTGCACGCGACATCATTGCGCTTTGGGTGGCACGCATGATAATGTCCTCCGAATATTTCTTGGGCGAAATCCCATTTAAAGATGTTGTAATTTACGCAACAATTTTGGCAAAAGACGGCACAAGAATGTCGAAGTCAAAAGGCAATGGCGTTGACCCAATGGACTTAATTTC
>CAYVDR010000169.1:1772-3659 GCA_964450625.1 uncultured Senegalimassilia sp. | reverse complement strand
TTTTAAGCACCGCAATTTTTGCGGGGAAAAGGAGGCGCTTATATGCGTAAAAGACATGTAAAAATGCCAGGAAGGCTTGGTAAGGGTGTTGTTGCACTTGCCTTGGCTTGTGGCGTTGGCGTAGGCGTTGCCGCTGCAGGCACAGCCGAAGCCGACAACGCAACTTGGTGGGGCAACGAAACCATCACAACGGTGGACATTAACAACAACTTGTTAAAAACCTACGGTGTGCGTGCTGGCAGTGCTGGTGGCGATTTCTTAGGAATAACCAACACAAACTTCGACTTTACAAGCGGTAAAGCCAGCCAAACAACCCAGTACACCGACTATACCGACAGCACAACTTACCCTAAAGACAGCTACAAGTTTGCAGGTTTGGCACTTTGGGCAAGTTCAGTAAACACAAACCCAAACCCTTACTACAAAAACTTGTTTGCTAATGCACTTTCTGGCACAACAGCAGCCACACAGGCTACAACTTGGATGAGCAACCCTGATACATCTTCATGGGGCGACTCTAACGGGCAAGCAAGCCACGTTGGCAACGTTGACAGCGGTGCAGCAACAATTGCTGGTTTGGAATATTCGCCAGACATCATTTTTGGTGCTAATAAAACAACAAACTGGAACTTGGCATCAGACGGTTCAAACTCTGGCACAAACATGGCCACTGAAACTGCAAAGAGCACAACATACAACCCAACGTATGTTACAAACGATGCCACAAACATCTTCACTCAAATTTACACAATGGGTCAGCTTGCAACAACAGCAGACACTTTGGTTGCTAACTCAGTAGGTGAAGATGGCAAAGCAACAAAAGCAACTCGCTACAACGACAGCGATGCCACAGAATCAGCAGTTGCATACGAAAATGCAACACGTGGTCAAATGCTTTATGTTGCTTCCCAGATTGACCAAAAAAAGGTCGAGCGCAAAAAGGTTGCTTACCTTTATGCAATTGACGGTGACACAGGCTACTTCTTTGTGCCAACAGCTGACGGTCTTACAACTGGCAACGATTCAACTAAGTCATCTGGCAATTCTGAAACAAACCCAGACTCAAACTATGCTGCCAACAACTCAACAATTAACATGGGCTACATGGCAACACTTCCATTTGTAACAGACACATTCGACAGTGGCAAAGCATTTGAGGGTGGCATTGTTATGAAGGTTGAAGACATCTACAAATCAAACCCAACATGCACAGTTGGCACTGGTTCAGCTGCAGATGTCATGAAAGATGTTGACTACATCATCTACAACTCAACCACAGCTACAAGCTTAAAGGGTACATCTGGTGGTAAGAACAGCTCTGAGATTGGCGTTACAAACACACCACTAACTGACACAAATGTTAAAACATGGGCTGCACAGTATGGCTTTAAAGGCAGCGTTTTAGCTGGCGACGACTTCGGCACATCAACAAACCAGGGCATTGGCGATTCACGTGAAGCATCCGAAAACGGCACAGCTCCATTGCTATATTGCCAACGCAACTACACAGCAGACAAAGACGTACGCGCTGCATGGGTGTTCTCTAAAGTGTTCCCAGAACTTTACGGCGATAACTCAAATGCAACTTATGGCTACTGGGTAAACAATGTTTATCACATCAACACAGACAGCGTTGCTGGTGTTGTTAAGTACATGACATCACAGTCTGGCACAGTAACTTACACTGCTGCAACAAACAAAACTGTTGAAGACAACGCACGCACAGGCTACAACTGGTGGTTCAAGACTGGCTCTAAGAGCGACACATGGTCTAAGTATGCTTACTACAACGGTTCATCACGCGCTTCCTACTACAACAAAGATGCAACTGCTGCAACAGCTGCTGAAGAGCCAAAAGACACAATTGGCATTTTTGCTCCTTCTTCA
>CAYVDR010000169.1:0-1672 GCA_964450625.1 uncultured Senegalimassilia sp. | reverse complement strand
GCAGGCACAGCAGTTGAAATTTCTAAGAAAGCATTTGCCGATGGCTCATGCGACACTGTAATCATTGCTCGCGATGACGATTTTGCAGACGCAATGGCTGCAAGCGGTTTAGCTGGCGCACTAAACAATGGCAATGGTGCTCCAATTCTTCTTGTAAACCGTGAAAGCGGTCTTACAAACCAAAGCTTTGTTAAAGACGAAATCACACGCCTTGGCGCAAAGAATGCATACATCATTGGTGGTAAAGGTGCTATTCCAGCAGACTTGGAAAGCCAACTTAAGGCAATTAACGTTACCGCATATGACCGCGTTTATGGCAATGAAGCAGCTGATACGTCAGTGCAATGCGCAAGCAAAATTAGCAGTGTTTTGCGCGAGACTGAGGACGATTACGAGTATGCAATCGTTGCAATTTCTGACAACTTCCAAGACGCACTTTCAATGTCAAGCTTTGCTTATGCATACAAAGTGCCTATCATTCTTGAAACATCAGGCGCAACTGCAGCCGACCGTAAACTTCCAAGCGGTGCTTCCACAGTGCTAAACCAAGCAACAAAACAAGTGCTAATTGCTGGTGGTACTGGTGCTTTGGCTGATAGCTCACTAACAAGCGTTACAGCTAAGACCGAGCGCATTTGGGGTCAAACAGGCTATGACACATCTAACAAAATTGCTAAGTGGATGCTTGAGAACAAACTTCTAACTGCTGAAAATGCATGTGTTGCTTGCGGCGCAATTAACGCAAAGGGCACAGACGCATTGGCAGGTGCTGCACTTGCTGGCAAGAACAAAGGTGTTATGCTTCTAACAAACAGCAACGAAGGCATTGAAGCTGTTGACTTGACAACCATTTCAGGCTCTGCTGCAACAGCAGAACAAGAGGCTCAAACAGGCTTTATGACAGACAATAAAGCAAGCTTTAAGAATGTTTACATTCTTGGTGGTACAGCTGTTTGCACTCCTGACATGATGACTTCAATTGAAAAATTGCTAGGTGTTACTTCATCTGCTGCTGCGAAATAATTAGTGATTTAAGTTTTAATTATTTAACGTAGGCTATAATTAGCGGGCGGCGTTTTAGCTGCCCGCTTTTTTATTACTCTTAAATTGAAAAGGTTGTTATGACTACAAAAAATGATTTGAACAAAAATGGTAAAACATCTTCGCATGCTGTTGTGCAAACAGCCAGAAAACCCGCAAGCAAAGTAAACGTTATTTTAGGCATTGTGGCAGCAATTGCTGTTGTGGCTGCAGCTGTTGGCTTTTGGCTGTATTCCCAGGCTGGCGTGCCCACGTGGGCAGCTGCAAAAGTGAACGACACCTACATTTCCGAGGAAGATGTTTCAAGCTACATTGCGCAGTACAGGGCATCTTCCAGCCTAACTAACGACAGTGACTTTGCAAGTGCACTTACAAGCCAGGGCTTAAACATTTCCACGTTTAGGCAAAATGCCATCAATCAGCTGGCACTTCAAAAACTTGTGGACGACAAAGCAAACGAGCTTGGCATAAAAATTAGCGATGAGCAAATTCAGCAGCAAGTGGACGCCGCTAAGCAGTCGTTTGCATTTGGCGATGACAGCACATGGCAGCAAACGCTTTTAAGCTACAACATGTCTGAAGAAGGGCTGTACAAGCAGTACAAAACAAACTTGCAGCAAAAAGCAATTAA
>CAYVDR010000168.1:0-3661 GCA_964450625.1 uncultured Senegalimassilia sp. | reverse complement strand
TGTGTTATTTCCTAAAAAATTAGCCATGGTTAACAAAAAAGTTGCACATGGCTAATTTTTAATCTAAAATCACACTCTGTAAAAAATTAAACGCGGTTAACTTTTTATATAAGGAGTGAAAATGGAAAGCACAGTTGCAAACACACAAGCACAAACAGGCACAGCCCCACTGCAAGCAGGCGTTGCAATGCAACAAGTGCCTCTTTCGTTTTTAAAAGATGGCGAAAGTGCACGTGTCATTAAAGTTCGCGGCAGGGGCGATTTGCACCATCACCTTGAAAACATCGGCTTTGTTGAAGGTGCAAACATCAAGGTCATTTCTGGTACAAACGGCAACTTAATTGTGCAGGTTAAAGGCGCACAAGTTGCAATTGGCAAAGATGCTGCAATGAAAATTGTAACTAGTGCGTGCGCTTAAAAAATTCCAAATCATTTTCAAATCAGTTCAACTAATGTAAAGGAGTATGTAGTGGCAGATTCTAAAAAAACGCTGCGTGATGTTGCTGTTGGCGAAAGCGCTGAAGTCCTTCGCCTAACAGGTGAAGGCGCAATTAAGCGTCACATCATGGACATGGGCATTACTAAGGGTGTTTCTGTTTACGTTCGCAAGGTTGCACCCCTTGGCGACCCAATTGAAGTTACAGTTCGTGGCTACGAACTTTCACTTCGCAAAAGCGAAGCGGAAAACATTTTAGTAGCAACTGAATAAAAAACAGCATAAAGTTGCTTTACTGGCGGAATTTTCGCCAATTTTTTTTGCTATTGAGTTAGCTTTGGCTAACTTATTTTAAACACAATAGGTATTAAAATAAAGTTAGAAAGGTTTTAAAAATGGGCATTTGCATTGCACTTGCTGGCAACCCCAATTGCGGCAAGACAACAATGTTTAACGACTTAACGGGCTCGAACCAATACGTTGGCAACTGGCCTGGCGTTACAGTGGAGAAAAAGGAGGGCAAGTACTCCAAAAACAAGGATGTAACAATTACAGACTTGCCTGGCATTTATTCACTGTCCCCCTACTCACCTGAAGAAATTTGTGCGCGCGATTACTTGCTGGATTCAGGCCCTGACTGCGTAATAAACATTGTGGATGCAGCAAACCTTGAACGCAATTTGTATTTAACAACACAAATTTTAAACTTGGGTGTTCCGGTTGTTGTTGCGCTTAACATGATGGACGTTGTTAAAAAGAACGGCGACAAAATTGATATTGACAGGCTTTCCAAAAAGCTTGGCTGCCCTTGCCTTCCAATGTCAGCGCTTCGAGGCAAAGGGCTTAATGAAGTTGTTCAGCGTGCAATAGACCTTGCAAATTCAAGCGAAGTTCCTAAAACTCAACTGGATTTTGATGCCGCAGTTGAGCAAAGCATCAGTGAAGTTGAGGGCAAAATTGCAAGCTCGGTTTCTGCAAATGCAAAGCGTTGGTATGCTATAAAGCTTTTAGAAGGCGAACAAAAAACAATTGATGACTTGAAGATTTCAAAAGATGTTTTAGATTCGGTTGGCACCGTTCGTGAAAACCTTGAAAACAAGTTTGATGACGATGCGGAATCCATTATTACAGCCGAGCGATATGCTGCAATTGCACATGTCGTTGATGAGTGCGTAAAGCGCAACAAGCGCGGGCTTACAACTTCGCAAAAGATTGACCGCGTTGTAACAAACCGCTGGCTTGGGCTTCCCATTTTCATCGTAATTATGTTTTGTGTCTACTGGCTTGCTGTGTCAATTGGCGGCGGCGTTGTAACTGACTGGGCAAACGACGGGCTGTTTGGCGATGGATGGCTGTACACTGGTACCGAAAAATACGAAGCTGCTGTTGAGGAATATACAGAAGCTCACACGCAGGTGGAAGCTTATGTTAGCAATATAAAAGGCACGCAAGGCCCGATGGAAATTCCTAGCAAAGAGGCGCAAGAGGTAATAGATGCAATTGCTGTTGAAGAGCCTGAAGCACCTGATGACACATCTAATGAGCAGGCGGTTGAGGAATATAACAAGAAGAGCAAAGAATACAAAGACGCCCAAGAGGTCATTGAAGGCTTTGACAAAGAGGCACAAAGCTCGGGTGCTGTAGCAAAACTTGAAACAGAAGGCGAAGGCGGCAAAACTGAAGTGCAATCAATTACATTTAGCGACTACAAACGCGCTTCAGAAGTAAAAGTGCCTGACCCATCTGATGGCTCCTATGGCTTGTGGGTGCCAGGTCTAGGCGCCATAATTGCAAACGCACTTAAAGCAGCAAATGTGGCACCTTGGCTACAAAGCTTGGTAAATAATGGCATAGTTAAAGGTGTTGGTGCTGTTATTGGCTTTATCCCGCAAATGATAATTCTGTTCTTGCTTCTTGGAATACTTGAACTTTGCGGTTACATGTCACGCGTTGCGTTTATTATGGACCGCATCTTTAGAAAGTTTGGGCTTTCTGGCAAGTCGTTTATTCCAATGCTAATTGCTTCAGGCTGCGGCGTGCCTGCGGTAATGTCAACAAAAACAATCGAGAACGAAAAAGACCGTCGCATGACAATTATGACAACAACCATGATACCTTGCGGTGCAAAGATGCCAATCATAGCACTTGTGTTTGGCGCCATTGCGTCAGGCGACTCAACAGCCACGTGGTATGTTGCCCCAATGTTTTACTTTATGGGCGTTATCGCCATCATAATTTCAGGCATAATGCTTAAGAAAACGAAATTGTTTGCAGGCGAGGCAACGCCGTTTGTTATGGAGCTTCCCGAATATCACATGCCAACACTTAAAGCCATTTTACTTTCAATGTGGGAGCGTGTGCGTGGCTACATTGTGAAAGCTGGCACAATCATATTTCTGTCAACGATAGTTATATGGTTTTTAATGAACTTTGGTGATGCAGGGGGCGGCTTTGGCCTGTTAGATGCCGAAGAAATTGGCGCAAACTACCTGGATTATTCACTGATGGCAGGCCTTGGCAATTGCTTGGCATGGATATTCACCCCGCTTGGCTTTGGCAACTGGCAAGCAGCTGCAACAACAATTACTGGGCTTGTTGCAAAGGAAAACGTTGTTGCAACAGTAAGCATTCTAACGCAGCTTTCTTCATATGGCGAATCGGACGCAGCGCTTTGGTATGGCTTCTTACAAATGCTAGACACAAGCACGGCAGCTGTTGTTGCATTTTGCGCATTCAACTTGCTATGCGCGCCGTGCTTTGCAGCCATGGGCACTATTCGTCAGCAGCAAAACTCACCTAAGTGGTTCTGGATAACTATTGGCTACTTATGCGGTTTTGCCTGGTGTGTTGGCTGCATGCTCTACCAATTTGTTGGCATTGCACTAGGCCAAGTTCAATTTGGGCCGTTTACTGTGCTTGCGATAATCATTGCAGCTGCAATTTTGTTCCAGCTGTTCAGACCAATGCCTAAGTTTGATAAAGCAGCTGAAAAGTAATACGAGTTCGCACGATTAAGAAAGTGAGGCAACGAGGTGTTTTTAGGGCTGGAATTTAATGTATCGACTTTTGTTGTACTGCTAATAATTGCAGGTTTAGTTTTTCTGGCTTGTCGCAGGCTGTTTGTAAAAGGCCTTTGTGACTGCCATGCCGATACCCCCCGCGGCAAAAAAGGCAAAAACACCTCGTGTGCCTCATGTTGTAGCACATGCGCTAGTTGCAGCGCAT
>CAYVDR010000167.1:2013-3678 GCA_964450625.1 uncultured Senegalimassilia sp. | reverse complement strand
TCATTAAGGAGCGTTCATGAAATCCAATGAAATAGGTGTTATTTTTGACTGCGACGGCACGCTACTTGACTCCATGGGCATGTGGTTTGAGATGCAAAAACAACTAATTAAGAAATCGAATGGCGCGCTAACAATGGCGGACTTAGCTGAGCTTAACGCTTGCGATGTGGCAAGTTATGCAAAGGCATTTCATGAGCGCTTTCACATTGGCAAAAGCGCAAACGATGTTTTAAATTGGATAAGCGATTTCGCAATTAACTTTTACGAAACCAAAGCAAAGCTGCGCCCTGGTGTTGCTAATTTGCTTGATGGCCTGGCAAAACAAAGTGTGCACATGAGCGTTGCCACAGCAAGCCCGCATTCATTCATTGACCCAGCGCTTAAAAATAACAACATTATGCAGCTGTTTGATGCTGTGCTAAGCGTTGAAGACGTTGATAAAACAAAAGAAGACCCAGCAATTTATGTACGAGCACAAGAGATTATGGGCACAAACATTAAGAGTACTTGGGGTGTTGAGGACTCCGTTTATGCGCTTAAAACACTGAATAGTGCTGGGTTTAAAACACTTGCAATTTATGACAACGACTTATGCGGCACGTGGCAAGATTTAACAGCAAATTCAACGCAGGCAATTCGCAGCTTTGAAGAAATTTCTGCTGAAAAATTTATTGCTTGGAACTAAAAAATTTTTTAGTCATTTTCTAACTAACGCTAATATATATATATATAAACCGCACTAGAGCAGGTACACGGAGCTTACTTTCGTTGTTGCTACGCCTTTCTTGCTGGCAACGCCGCACAATAACCCTGTGCGATGGCAGTATGCTTAAAGTTGGGGAACAAATGCGCATAGAGTGACACAAAATAAGCGTCTGTCATTGATGCCATGTAATCAACAACAACCTGGTTAGGCTCCGTGTTTGCAATGTATTCACTAGCAGAAATTGTGTGGGACTGCCGCTGCAAATATGCTGCGTGGTGCTTAAAAATTGCAGTGTCTTCGCGCCCTTGTTCCAAGTCATCAAGCAGCTGCTCATACACTTGGCTAAACATTTCGCCAACAACATTTTCGCTACCAGCGCGCCAGCCTTCGTTGTTGTAAATGATTTCGTAGTTTTGCGCCTTTGCGCGTTTTAAATCGTCAAACGCAGCCTTGCTTAAACAAATGCAATTTTTGCCATAGCTTTCATTAACAATGTCAACCGTTAAGTTGTTTATAATGCGTGCGTTATCGGTGCCAATGTAGTTGCTTTCGAAAGTGTCCAGGTTTTCAAGCACACCAATGTTTATGGAGTCCTGCCTGTCCTTGCCAATGTAGGCAATCATGTCGCTAACGCGCACAACGCAACCTTCCAAAGTGCTTGGGCGAAGCTTTCTTATTGCATGCTTATCTTCTGTGCATTCGCGTGCTAAAGCGTCCAACTGTTCAAATGTTTTAGTTTTACCCAGCTTTAGAACTTGCTGTGCAAATTCCCCATTGTGGCAAAGCGCACCGTCAAGCACTTGCAGCGATATGTTGCGCCTATACAATTTATCAAGCACGCGCAGCGAATGAACGTTGTGCTTAAAGAATTTGTTTGTGTGGCTATGGTAAATTTCGCTTAAGAAATGCTCGCCTGCATGGCCAAACGGGGTGTGGCCAACATCATGGCCAAGAGCAAT
>CAYVDR010000167.1:0-1913 GCA_964450625.1 uncultured Senegalimassilia sp. | reverse complement strand
TGAGTTATACTTAAGTCCGCAGAAATCTAAAACGCAAAGGGGCAGCATTCCAAATGACAATAAGCGATGCAGACATTGCAAAAGTAAGCGAAGCAACGGACATTATTGCACTGTTTAGCGAGCGTACACCAATAAAAAAGTATGGTCGCGATTACAAATGCTGCTGCCCGTTTCACAACGAAAAAACGCCCTCTTGCGTGGTTAACCCTTCCTTGCAGCTTTGGCACTGCTTTGGCTGCGGCGAAGGCGGCAACGTTTTTACTTACGTTATGAAGCTTGAAGGGTTGTCATTTCCCGAAGCAGTACACAGGCTGGCAGAGCGTGCGCACATTGAAATTAAAGACACTGCACAGGGGCGCGGCAATTTTGTGGGCGCTGCTACAAAAAATAAACTTAGGGAAGTTTGCAAAGAAAGTGCTATGTTTTACCACATGCAGCTTATGCGCTCAAAAGACCCTGTTTGTGCAAATGCTCGCAGTTATTTAAGCGCACGCAAGCTTGGTGGCAGCGTGCCTAAAACTTGGCAGCTTGGGTTTGCGCCTGGTCGCTCAAGCTTGGTGCACCATTTGCAGGCCAAGGGCTATTCAGCAGACGAAATGATAAAAGCAAACGTGGCTGTTAACAACAAAAGTGGCAAGCTTGCAGACAGGTTTTTTAACCGCGTAATGTTTCCCATTAACGACGAAGCGGGCGAATGCATTGCATTTGGCGGGCGCGTTATTGGAAGTGGCGAGCCTAAATATCTAAACAGTCAAGAAACGCCCATCTTTCACAAATCAAAGACGCTTTTTGGGCTTGACAAGGCAAAAATTACAATGACAAACACTGGTGTTGCCGTAGTTTGCGAAGGCTACACCGATGTTATTGCAATGCATGAAGCTGGCATCACAAATGCTGTTGCAACGCTTGGCACAGCGCTTGGCAAAAGCCACATTCGTTTGCTAATGCGTCATGCAAGGCACAAAATTGTTTACTTATTCGACGGCGATGCCGCAGGTCAGCGTGCAGCCGAGCGCGCACTGCAGTTTATAGACAGCTCCATTACACCCGAGGCAGGCAGCACTCAAACACAACTGTTTGCAGTTGAGCTGCCCGACAACCTTGACCCTGCTGAATTTTTAGACAAGCATTCAGCTGAGGAAATGCAAAAGCTAATAGCAAATGCAATGCCACTTTTGGAATTTGGCATTGAGCGACGCATTGCAAAGTGGGACATTCAAACACCCGAGGGGCGCACAGGCGCTGCAGCCGATGCGCTTTCAGTGTTAGCACCAATAAAAGATTCGCTTTTAGCGAAGGATTATGCACTTAAAATTGCAGGCACATGCCGCATTCGCGAGGCTGATGCACTAGGCAGGCTTGCTAGTTTAAAGCCACCTAAAACATATGAATACTCTAATAATTCAACCACTCAAACGCAACAAAACGCAACTGAACCAGCTTCTAAACCACTAACTGTTAAGCTTACAAAAAAAGAAGTTAACCGCATAAAAATAGAGCGCAAGTTGCTTTCACTCTTAGCAGCGAACACCAATATTTTGCTCGAAAATTCTGGCGCACTTTCACAGATTCAATGGCAAGATGCACACGCCAACAAAATTGCAACTTTAATGCTTGATGAAATTGCATCGGGTGCTGCTGTTAGCACGTCAGGTATCATTAATAAAGCATCGCAAGCAAGCGAACTTGCGCCTAAAATTTTGTCTGCTATAACGCAAAACAACATTGGTGAAACAAATGCGCTAGCTGCATTTTTAATTGAAGACTTGCTAATTGACGACGCGGAAGAAACCATATTAGAAATGCGTCAGCAACTGGCTAACACCAATGACGCAACCGCAAGCAAAGAGTTGTTCGAGGCAATTGCCGCCATGCAGAAAAGTTTGCTTGCAAGAAAGCAAGCACATGCGCAA
>CAYVDR010000166.1:0-3681 GCA_964450625.1 uncultured Senegalimassilia sp. | reverse complement strand
CTGGGTCTGTGCAAATGAAGGACCTAGCAGCAGAAAAGCCATGTTTCGACTGCCATGTGGGGCTGGGGTCTGGTGCGTGTTGCGGCAAAATAAGTCCAGAGCGCTATGCCCAAAACGTGGCACGCGTTGAGCGGTTTTTGGCAGGCAAGCATCGTGAATTTGTAAGTGAACTGACTGATGAGATGAACACTGCTGCTAAGTGCCTTGACTTTGAGCGGGCAAGCCGCATAAAAAGCCGCATAGACACAATTGAGGGCTTGTGTAGCAAGCAAGTTGCTGTAAGCGAGCACATGCTAAATGCCGATGTTGTAGGCATTTTTCGCGAGGAAACAATTGCAGGCGCGCACGTGCTCATTGTGCGCGATGGGCGCATCATTAACTCAAACGAGTTCATTTTAAACCGCGGGCGCGATGTACCAGACGAGGATTTGCTGCACATGTTTCTGCTTCGCTACTATGACAGCACAACATCCATTCCACATGAAGTTATAGTTCACAAAATGCCTGAAGATGCAAGTGCAATGTCAGCATGGCTCAGCGAAAAACTGGCGAGTGTTCACGGTGCAAAAGTGCATTTCACGTGCCCCGAGCGTGGCGAAAAGCACAAGCTTTTAGACATGGCATGCACGAACGCACGCCATGCGCTTATGCGCTATAAAGTTCGCTCAAGTTACGACGACGAACGTATAAACAAAGCGCTTTTGCAGCTTGAGAGCGCGCTTGCACTTGACGGTCCACCCACACGCATTGAATGCTTTGACATTTCAACAAACCACGGCACATTTACCGTGGCATCAATGGTGGTGTTCACAAATGGCAAGCCCGACAAAAACCAGTACAGGCGCTTTAAAATTAAAACGCCGCTTGATGAAGCGAATGACTTCTTGTCCATGAAAGAGGTTGTGGCAAGGCGCTATTCAAAGGAGCGCATGGAGGATAAACGCTTTGGCTCAAAGCCTGACTTAATCATTTTAGATGGCGGCCTTGGTCAGTTAAATGCGGTAATTCAACAATTCGAAGAAATGGGCGTTAGCGGCATTGCACTTTGTGGTTTGGCTAAGCGTGACGAAGAGCTGTTTGTTCCCTGGCAAAAAAGTGCGCCTGTAGTTTTGCCAAGCGGCAGCGCAAGTTTGTATTTGGTAAAGCAAGTGCGCGATGAGGCGCATCGCTTTGCAATTACATTTCACAGGCAACTTAGACAAAAGGGCATGTCAGCTAGCATTCTTGACACTGTGGAGGGCTTGGGGCCTGTGCGCAAGCGTGCGCTTTTGAAGCACTTTAAGGGTTTTAAGCGTCTTGTTTGTGCAAGTGAGCAAGATATAATTTCGGCAAATGTTTTGCCTCGCGCAGTTGCAGCTGAGGTCTATTGCGTGATTAAGCAGTATAATAGCGCAAAGAAAAACAGCGGGGGCAACCGCTGAATTGGTTTGAGTGAAAGGCGCAGGTAAATGGCTTGTAACCCAAAAATGAACGATGTTTTAAATGCAAAAGTGCCGCCCGTCGACGCCAGTGGGCACGCTTCGCGTTTGCCAGAGCTTGTGATAATTACCGGCATGAGCGGGGCGGGGCGCACAGAGGCCATGCATACATTTGAAGATTTAGGGTATTTTTGTGTTGATAACCTGCCGTCAGCTTTGATTGGTAACTTGCTTTCGCTTACAAACCTGCCAGGGCAAAACCCAAGCCACAGGCGTATAGCCGTTGTTTGCGATGCCAGAAATGGCGCGTTTTTAAACTCGTTAATTCAAGAAATTGATGAGTTTAGAAAATCGGGGCTTACATACTGCATTTTATTTCTTGATGCTGACGACGACAAGCTTATCGCACGCTATAAATCATCGCGCCGTCGCCACCCGTTGTGCTCCGACGGCTCAACAGTAGCACAAGGCATCGATTACGAGCGCGTTATTTTGGCAAACATAAAAAGCCTTGCAAACCATGTTATAAACACAACAAACATGTTGCCCCAACAGCTTCGTGGCACCATAAATGCTCTGTTCGCGCAAGGCGAAGCACGCGCGTCGCTTCAAGTTTGTGTTTATTCTTTTGGCTTTAAACACGGCGCACCAACCGACGCCGACCTTGTAATTGATGTGCGTTTTTTGCCTAACCCCTACTACGATGAAACCATGCGCAAGCTCACAGGGCTTGACAAACAGGTGCGTGATTTTGTTATGTGCAGGGAAGAAACGCAACAGTTTTTGGAAAGGTGGTATGCGCTGCTTGATTGCGTTATGCCAGGCTATGTTAAAGAGGGCAAACAGCAGTTGGCAATTGGTGTTGGCTGCACGGGTGGGCAGCACAGAAGCGTGGCCCTTGCCGAGGCCACAGGCGATTACCTAAAGCAAAAGGGTTACAGAATTAGTGTGGCTCATCGTGATTTAAAGTTGGCAAAAGGCTAGGCTTTCATGGTTAATCCAATGCATGTGAATTCGCATTTACGCATTCCTAATGTAGGCATGCGGAAACGCGCTAAAAAGCAAACAAATTTCCCACACGACACATCGCGTACAGAAGCATTTGCCCCGCTAATGCTAAAAAAACCTGAAGCGAGCAATGCTGCACTAAAGCGTGCAGTTGTAATTGGCGGTGGTACTGGGGCAGCGGTGTCAATTCGCACGTTGCTTTCGATGGGGCTTAACACATCTGCAGTTGTTGCCATGGCAGATGACGGTGGTTCAACAGGCATTCTGCGCGAAGCTGCACAGGTAAGCCCACCAGGTGATGTTCGCAAGTGCATTTGCGCTATGGCTGAAAACCCAAACGACCCACTAACGCAGGCGTTTAAATGCCGCTTTCCGTTTGCTAACAATCACGCGCTTGGCAATTTGGTGTTGTCAGCTTTAGAGGAAACAACAGGTTCATTTACTCAAGCAATTTCTGTTTGCGAAAGCTTGCTTCATGCAAAAGGTCATGTTTACCCATCCACGCTAAGCCCCGTTAAGCTAGTTGCAAGAACGTGCGATGGTCGCTACATTGAAGGCCAGGCACTTGCAAGCCATTCGCGTTGTGCACTGGCGAATGTGCAGCTTAAAAGCCCTGGTAGCATTGTTGCCTGCACTGACGCCATTGAAACCATTAAGCAGGCAAACTTAATAGTGCTAGGTCCTGGCAGCTTGTTTACGTCCATTATTCCAAACTTGCTTGTGCCAGGTGTTGTGGACGCAATTCGTCAATCGCGCGGTAAAACTGTTTTTGTTTGCTCGCTTGCCGATGTGCAGGGCGAAACGTGGGGCATGTCGTGTGCCGAACACGTAAAGGCGTTGCTTAGTCATGGAATGCGCGGGCTTTTAGACTTTGTGCTAATTCATTCTCCAAAGCCTATTGTAAAAGCGCCTTGTAAAACAGGTGCTTTTAAAGCAGCAAGTGTGTTTAAACAAAACACGAACAATGCAGTGGGCAGTGAAGTGAACTATTCGTGCGAAAATGTTCCAGAAAATAATACGCGCCAAGTTCGCGTTGATTTTAACGAAGTGCGTTCTATTAAGGCTATGGGGGTTTGTCCACTTGTTTCAAATCTCGCGGATGAGCAAAGCCCCACGTGGCACAACCCGTTTGCGTTGCGTAAGGCATTAGGCAAAGTGCTTGGGGCTGTACAATAAACATCAAGGTAAACGAAAGGTTTATAAAATGAAATGTGTGATAAGTGTTTTAGGGAAAGACAGAAGCGGCATTGTTGCT
>CAYVDR010000165.1:0-3694 GCA_964450625.1 uncultured Senegalimassilia sp. | reverse complement strand
AATCGTGCAGGATGTGCGCTGTTTTTTGCCCTACGGGTGCGCTAAAAAAATTTGGTGAAGACACAGGGCCTGGCAGTAAATTTGGTGTTGAGCACTACCCAGGAGATTGCGTAAAATGTGGCAGTTGTGAAGCCATTTGCCCTGCAAATGCTATTACAATTTCCGACGATGTTTTTGCTCGCGAATTGTTTGCAGGTGCAACTGATGCCTACGAAATGAAACCTGTTGATGTAAAAGTTAGCGAAGCGCACACAATTTGGAACAAGCAAAAACAACTAACAAAAACAGAACACGTCTACGAAAGGTAATTTTAGGCTTATGGCTATCAAACTTATAAAACAACAAGAACTTGAAGATGGCGTAAAAATTAGGCTGCGCTTTAACATCACAGGTGCACAAAAACGCCAACTTGCAATTGAAGCTTTGCAAAGCCTTGCGAAGGAAGCAGAAATTGAAATTCCTGGAAACGAGGAAGAACTTTACAACACGCTCGTCAAACAGTTTGGTGAAGAGGCAGTTGAAGGACACATGGCGGCGTATGTTTGCATGCGTGCAAGCTTGCCTGAGGTTAAAAAGCAAGGCTTAGACATTCTGTTTAACCCCGAGCCTGCAGTTAAGAAAATCCCCAACCTGTTGCAGCCAACAGATGCCACAATCGAGGCAGATGTTTACATTCACCCAAAGTATGAGCTTTCGTCCTATGAGCCTGTGTATGTGCATGTTCCAACGCCTGAGGTTGGCGAGCGTGAAATAAACGCACAGCTTATGCGTGAGCTAAACCAGTTTGCAACATACGAGGAAAACGACTTGCCAGTTCAGGCAGGCGATTGCGTGCAAGTGAACATGTCGACGCTTGCAAACGGTGTGCCGCAAATGCACCTTTCTGGCGACGGGCTTGCAATTGTGCTAGACGCAAGCGTTGTGCCACAAGGTTTTGTTGACGGCATGTCTGGCATGGAAAAGGGCGAGCACAAAGAATTTGAGTTTGAACACACCGAGGTTGATGGCAGTCACACCACCTACAAAGTTGCAGTTGACGTGCTTGACAAGCGCAAGCGCACAGCCCCTGAGCTAACCGATGAGTTTGTGTCAAGCAGGCTTTCTCAAACGGACAAAACAGTCAAGCAGTTCCGTGCTCGTGTAAAAAAGCACCTTGAAAAAGATGCTATTAAGCAGAAAAAAGAAAACGCTGATGACCTTGTTGTAAAGGAACTTGGCAAGCGTTTGTGCGGCACAATTCCAAATGTGTTAATTGAGCACACGGCGCAAAACATGCTTGAGACCATGGCGCAAAATGCAAAAGCACAAAACATGACGCTTGAGCAATTTGCAAAGGCGCAGGGGCAAAGCACTCAGCAGTTCCAAATGAATGTTATGTCGCAGGCACGTGAATCGTTGCGCCAGGGCTTTGCACTTGATGCGCTGTTTGAGCATGAAAATTTAGAGCTAACAGATGCCGATTTCGACCTTGCCTTGCATGAAATGGCACCTGGCAGCGAAGATGTTGCTCGCCGCAACTTCCAGGACAACGATGCGTGGTTCATTTTGGAAAGCATGGCAAAGCGCTACAAAGCACACACGTTTTTAATGGACAATGCAGTTGTTGAATAAAGGCTAGTGCATTAAAAAGCCCTGCATTTTGTAGCGTCCCCAAATGTTAGACCAAAAATCTAGCGATTGGAGGTTGGTGCAAAATGCAGGGCTTTTGTTTCGTTCTGTCTAAATAAACATTGCCGGCTTTTATCACACAGTGCAAGCTAAATTAAACTTGCGCGCTATAACTGCGAAAAGCTTTTATGCAGGAAATGCAACTTGGTGGCTTACTGTACAAGCTTAAAGTAGTTTGTGAAATCAAATGTTGTAGGCATTGGAAGCGTAAACATATAAACTGTTGCAATTACAAATACAACTGCACCAATACCAAACACTATTCTGCGCTGTGTAAGCTGCTTGTAGAAGCCTACCATGCCAAAAAGGAACAAGCACAGCGAGTACAACAAGCTTACCAAGCCAAATGAGTCGCTTGCTAAGTTGTTCCAGTCGCCAGCTTCGCGCACTTGCGTAGCTTCGTTTGCTATAGCTTCAGATTCTGCAAAAAAACTTGTCTGGTCGTATTCATCAAACGGGGTGGCATTGCCACCTGCGTCAAGCGCTTTATAAATTGCAGCTTTAAAACCCTCATAATCGGGGCAGTTTGCTTCTATGAAACTGTTTAGGTTTTGACGTTTGGCAGTTGCCGTTTGTGTATCACCCGTTTGTTCAAGCGTTTTAATTTCTGCATTCGTTTCATAAACGCGCGTCCACACGTTAAACGCGGCAATGTAGGTTTGTGCGCTTAAATTGTAGCTTGCGTTCGCCTCCGTGTTCAGGCGGTCAGCTTTTGCGTAGTTTGCATCCTGATCGCTGCCGTGAAGGTCGCTTACCCAAGTGGCCCACGCGGTTGTTAGAGCGCAAAGTGCCAGCATAACTGCAACAATGTTGTTAAAATTAAGAACAGCTTTTTTAATTTTTGAGCCTATGGTTTGGCTTGTTTTTTTGCTGCAGTCAGCGCTTTTGTTGGGGTTGTTGTTTGCGCTTTTAAATTGTTCCGAAAATTCTGTCACCTGCATCACCTAACCCCGGCACAATATATGCATTTTCATTTAATCCTTCATCTACTGCGCACGTGAAAATTCGCACGTTTTCATCTGCAGAAAGCACAGTATTTAAGCCCTCGGGTGTTGCAACTAGCACTAAAACCCGCAGGTCTTGCACACCTTTGTTACGCAAGTATTCTACAGCGCTTGCAGCAGAGCCACCAGTTGCAAGCATTGGGTCAACAACAAGGCATGTCCGGTGCTCAACATCGGGCGGCATTTTGTCGTAGTAGGCGTGCGGTTTGTGGGTTACTTCATCGCGATACATTCCCAAATGCCCCACTTTAGCGTTTGGAATCAGTGTCATTAAGCCATCGACCATGCCAAGCCCAGCGCGTAAAATAGGGATAATTGCAACTTTTTTGCCAGCAATATGCTTAGCATGGGTTTTACAAATTGGTGTTTCAATTTCAATATGCTCCAATGGGAAATCGCGTGTTGCTTCGTATGCCTCCAGGATTGCAAGTTCTTTTACAAATTCGCGAAATGCTTTTATACCCGTGTCTTTACTGCGCATAATTGAAAGTTTGTGCTGAACCAATGGGTGGTCAACAATGCTAACTCGCGAAGGGTCACAAATTTCTGCCATGGCTATACCTCCTAAGGTGTTTTAGTTTTTCTTGTACGTGTTACTTTATTAATCATAGCAATGCCCTGAATTGAACTGGAGTTTTACATTTACAAACCTAAAATTTTTACTGCAGTGTCGCATTATTTGGCGCAATGTATGCAAGTTTATATGGTTTTTAAAGCGCTTGTAAAGTTAGGTATTGGTGTTTAGCCTGTTTGCTGTAAGGGTGTGAATGAAATTGTTTGCTTTTGCTTATGCTAACATTGCGGTTAAATAAAAGTGAAATTTAAGAAATTTGCTGCTAGTGCATGCTTCGCAACAATTTTGTAACTTATATCTAGTCTAGGCATGAAGAGGTTTCATGAGAAAACAAATTCGCACAATTATTGCTGGTAGCTGCGCGCTAATGTTGTTTGCTGCGTTTGCGCTGTGTGGTTGTTCGCAAAACCCCGAAACGCCGCAAAGCAACCAAGAGGAAGCGCAAAGC
>CAYVDR010000164.1:0-3734 GCA_964450625.1 uncultured Senegalimassilia sp. | reverse complement strand
GCATTACTGCTGCTTCACTTGGGCATTTGCTAAAAGCAAGGGGCTACAAAATCACGATGCAAAAAATGGACCCCTACCTAAACGTTGATCCAGGCACCATGAGCCCGTTTCAACACGGTGAAGTTTTTGTTACAGATGATGGTCATGAAGGTGACTTAGATTTAGGGCACTACGAGCGCTTTATAGACGAAAACCTCTCACGCGAGTCAAACTTTACGCAAGGCTCAATTTACCAAAGCTTAATTGCCCGCGAGCGCCGTGGCGATTATTTGGGCGGCACTGTGCAAATTATCCCTCATGTAACCGAAGCTATAAAGGAGCGCTTGCGCCGCATTGCTGAACAATCGGCCGCAGACATTGTAATCTCAGAGATTGGCGGCACAATTGGCGACATCGAATCGCAGCCATTCATTGAAGCTGTACGTCAGTTTAAAAAAGAAAAGCCTGCTGGCGACGTTATTTTTGTCCATGTAACGCTTGTGCCATACATCGCGGCAGCACACGAAGTTAAAACAAAGCCAACTCAGCACTCAGTGAAAGAACTGCGTTCCATTGGCGTGCAACCCGATTTCATCGTCTGCCGCTCTGACCATGAAATTACAAGCAAAGTGCGCGATAAAATTGCACTTTTCTGCGACGTTTCAAGTGACAGCGTCTTGTCATGCATCGACAGCCCTTCAATTTACGAAGTTCCATTTGCGCTGCATGAGCAAAAGTTCGATTCAAAAGTGCTCTCTCGCTTAGGCCTAGAAGAAAACAATATAGACTTAAGCGGTCTAACGCGGTTTGTTAGCGCTGCTAAAAATTGCAAACGCGAATGCAACATTGCTGTTGTTGGCAAATACGTAAGCTTGCCCGATGCATACCTGTCAATCATTGAAGCGCTCTACCACGCAGGCGTGTCGCACGGTGTGCATGTGAACACCCATTTAATAGACGGCGAAGAGCTAACAGCTGCAAACATTAAAACCTCACTTGGCGAAATGGATGGCATTTTAGTGCCAGGTGGTTTTGGTCAGCGCGCCTTTGAAGGCAAAATTGCTGCCGTGCGTTATGCTAGGGAAAATAAAATCCCATTTTTGGGCATTTGCCTTGGCATGCAGGCGGCAGTTTGCGAATTTGCTCGCAACGTGGCTGGCATGCAAAATGCTACGTCCGCTGAATTTGACGAGGGCGCGGAATTTCCAGTAATCGATTTAATGCCTGAGCAAGAAGATGTCGAAAACAAAGGTGGCACAATGCGCCTTGGTGCCTACCCATGCAAAGTTTCAACTGGCACGCTTGCGCATAAGGCTTATGGTCAAGAGCTAATTTACGAACGCCACCGCCACCGCTATGAGTTTAATAACGCATTTCGTGAACGTTTAATCGAAGCAGGGCTTGTTATTAGCGGTGTGTCGCCCGATGAGCGCCTTGTTGAAATGATAGAACTCAAAGGCCACCCATGGTTTGTTGCAAGCCAAGGTCACCCCGAGTTTAAAAGCCGCCCAACGAAGCCCCACCCACTTTTCCGCGATTTTGTTGGTGCTTGTACAAAACTAAGTTAAGCTACTTTGCACTAGCTTAACCGTTTTTGCGTATGCTTCAAAAAAGTGCAGTGAGTGAAACGGTAGTGCCTGAAAGCGTAAATAGCAAAATCATTGAAAGAGCCATCAGCGAATTTATTGCCTATATGCAAGTTGAGCGCGCCGCGTCGAAGTTAACCGTTGAAGCTTACAGCCAGGATTTAGAACTGTATGCTAAATTTTTAAAACGTCGTGGCATTAACAATATAAATGACATTTCGCGCGATGTTGTGCAAGGTTTTCAATCGCATTTGTTTTTGCTTGGCTTTAAACCTGCAACTGTAAACAGGCGTATGTCGGCAGTGAAAAGTTTTCACAAGTTTTGTGTCTTAGAAGAATACACGCACAAAAACCCTGCCGCTAACCTTCCAGCAGCTAAAGCGCCTGATAAATTGCCAGATGTTTTGACCATCGAAGAAGTTGATGCCCTAATGCAAACGTGTGGCAGCACAAGTGCAATTGATGTGCGCAACCGCGCAATGCTTGAGGTGCTATATGGCTGTGGCTTGCGCGTAAGCGAGCTTGCAGGGCTTGATTGCTCAAGCGTGTTTTTAAGTGAAGGCTATTTGCGCATTTTTGGCAAAGGCAGCAAGCAACGAATTTGCCCAATTTCTGGCATGGCAGCCTGCTGGTTAAAGCGCTACCTTGAAAACGCACGTGCAAGCTTAATAAAGCCATACTCAAAGCCAACTGCTGCTGTTTTTCTAAACGCGCGCGGTGGGCGCATAACGCGACAGAGCATTTTTCGCATAGTTGCAAAGCTTGGCGCACTTTGCGGTATTAAAAACTTGCACCCACACACACTTCGTCACTCATGTGCCACGCATATGCTTGCAGGTGGCGCTGACCTGCGCATCATTCAAGACATTTTAGGGCATTCAAGCATTTCCACAACGCAAATTTACACTCATGTTGACCGAACACACATTCGCGAGGAGTATATGTTCGCGCACCCGCGCGCGTAATTCAACGCCCGCGAACACACAAACCCCATAAACTCGTCCCACTTTCACCCACCAAAATGACCCCTTTCAAACAGCACAAGATGTTGGTGTTTCGTTTTTGCTTTGCACCCAATGTTGAAAACTTGCAAAAAACTGAATGGTTTGTAGGGTTTCACCTGCTAGAACGCATGTTTGAAATTTGGCCAATAAAGGGGAGAAATGACTATTTTGGTGTTAATTGGTGTTGAAAAGTGGGGGAATGTGGGCTAAAATGGTTTCACCGACAAAACAAGTGGGCGAAAGCAGAAAGGTGGCAATGCAAGAGCAAACCGACAGTCCTGTTAACCTTAACGGTTCGTTTCACCATAAGGTGGACGCCAAAGGGCGCATGTCGCTTCCTGCTTCTTTCCGCAAAGTTTTGCCGACAGATTTAGTTGTAACCATCGACCCATACGACGAATGTTTGCGTGCTTACGTAACTTCCGCTTTTAACGCTTGGGTAAAAAAAGTGTTTGAGGACAGGTTTGGTAAGTACGATGAAACAAACAAGCAGCATGTTCGCTTGCGTGCAAAGCTAAAAGAGCGTGCTGTTGATGTTTCAATTGATGCAGCAGGAAGAATTATGATTCCTGCAGCCCAGCGCAAAAGCGTTGGCATTAAAAAGAACGTCGTTGTTTGCGGAAACGAAGGTTACTTCGAAATTTGGGACGAGGCACGCCATAACGCCGAAGAGACAGACATCGATTTGAGTTTGCTTTTCCCCGACCGCAGTGCCTAAGTGGTGCACCATGACAAATGAATATCGGCATATTCCGGTCCTGCTTTCCGAGTGTCTTGAATATTTGAACATTAAAACGCAGTACACATTCACAGACGCAACGCTCGGTGGAGCAGGACATTCCTTAGAAGTTGCTAAGCGGCTTGGGAAAGGTGGCACTTTAATTGGCATAGACCAAGACAGCGTGGCACTGCATGCTGCAAGTCTTAAACTCGGGGCCTTGCCAGAAAGCGAAAAGCCTGAAATCAAGCTAATTCAAAACAACTTCAAAAATTTGGATGATGCATTGCTTGAAGCTTGCGTGCCTGGTGTTGATGCATTTTTGTTTGACATAGGCATCTCTTCAGTCCAAATTGATACGCCATCTCGAGGCTTTACCTTCAAACAGGACGGGCCGCTTGATATGCGAATGTCGCCGGGTAAACAAACTTTAAACGCAAAAGAGGT
>CAYVDR010000163.1:2038-3771 GCA_964450625.1 uncultured Senegalimassilia sp. | reverse complement strand
AACTGCGGTTTTACAAGCCCAATGAACACGCTTTTAGCATGGCAAAGCGCAGCAAATGTTGGCGTTAGGCGTGCTAGGCCTATGAAACTTAAATCGGCAACAAGCACATCAAACGGTGCGCCAAGCTGTTGTGGGTTCGCAAGGCGAATGTTCGTGCGCTCAAAAATTGTGGTGCGGCTGCTTTGGCGGATGCTCCACGCAAGTTGGCCGTAGTTAACGTCCACGCATGTGACGTGTGCTGCCCCTGCTTGCAGCAAGCAATCGGTAAAACCGCCAGTGGACGCACCAATGTCTATGCACTTTAAGCCGCAGACGCTTTGCCCAAAGGCATTGAGCGCACCTTGCAATTTGTGGCCGCCACGTGAGACAAACTGCTTTGCGCCTTTCACCTGAATGTCTGCACTTGGTGAAATAAGGCTTGCTGCACTTGTTGCATACACATCGTCCACTTTTACTTCGTGTGCTAAAACGCCGCGCAACGCAGCCTGTTTTGTGTCAAAAAACCCACGGGAAACTAAAACATCGTCCAAGCGTTGCTTCTTTGGTTTATTTTGCTTTGTGTGCACTTTGGCTTTGCTAGCTTTAGTGGCGCTGCTTGCGTTATTGGTTGTATGTTGGCTGGAATGTTTCATAAATTATTTTAGTTAAAGTATCATAAAGCCGCTAAAAACAATTCGTAAGGGGCGGTTTTTTATGAATTGCACTAATTTCAAAACTTTTGCAGGCGCACAAGCTACAAAGCGTGCTGGCTCTTGGAGCAATCCACGATACATTTTGTTTATGGCATTTGCGTGCGTTTTGGCTGCGTGCTGCGCAGTTTTTGCAGCGCCCGTTTGCAAGGCAAGTGCAAAGTCGTACACAATGCCAGAAGTTAACATTACAGCGCAACTAAATTCCGACGGCTCGCTTCACGTTGTTGAGCAGCGCACATTTGAATTTGACGGCAATTATTCTGCTGTTTGGTGGACGTTTTCAAACATACCAGATAAGGGCAACTTGAAGGTTAATGGCATTCGCTCAATTTCGAGTTCAAGTTCGCAAAGCAGCACAAATGCAAACACTTCGCAAGCAAAAACATTGGAAGAAGTGCCGTTTGAGCTTAAGTGGCGTGAAGAAGGCGGCCCTGCTCACGAGTGCTATTCAGTTGATTCGGGCAAAAACACAGCTTACGTTTTCTTTGAAACCAGCCCCGAAAACATTGTTCTTGAAATTGACTACACCATAGCAAACATGGCGCAAATTTATGAGGATGTCTCTGAGCTGAACTGGCAATATGTTGGCACGCAGTGGGCAAGCGCATCGGAAAACGTAACGCTAAGCTTGCAGCTTCCCGTGCCAAATGGCACGCAAGTTCAAGCGGGCAGCAATGTGCGTGCGTGGGGGCATGGGCCTAGTGAGGGCAACGTTGATGTTCAAGCGGACGGAACAATTAAATGCAGTGTGCCAAAAGTTAAATCGGGCGACTATGCCGAGGTGCGTGTGACTACGCCTAAAGGCTGGATCTCAAACGCCAGCGATGCGGCAGTAAAGTTGCACGCTGGGCAAAGCGCACTCGATGACATTTTGAAGGATGAGCAAACATGGGCAGACACCGAAAACGCAAAACGCACGCAGGCGCTAATGTTTATTATTGGCTGTGCCATTGTGTGCTTGCTTTCAATTCTTTGGGCTGTGTATGCGTTTTTGCGCTTCGGGCGTGAGCATAAACCTGAATTTACTGGCAAATACTGGCG
>CAYVDR010000163.1:0-1938 GCA_964450625.1 uncultured Senegalimassilia sp. | reverse complement strand
GACATAGAAACCATGAAGCTTTTGTTTGACAACATTGCAGGCGGAAGCGACACACTTTGGTTTAACACTTTAAAGGCTTACGGGAAAGAGCACTCCGAGAGTTTTGTTAACGCTTGCAAAACATGGCAAGGCAAAGTTTCCATGGAAACAAACAAGTGCGACTTTTTCGAGCAGCAGGGCAAACGAAGGCAAAAAATTGCCTGGGTTTTGGCAACGTGTTTGCTGTTTGCATCCATTGGCGTTTGGTACTTGACGTCTAACATGTTGCCCGTGTTTTTTGCTGTGCCTACGGTAGTGGTGCTTGCTGTTCTTGGTAACTACATGACACGCCGCAGCATGGAAGCGAACAACTTGGTTGCAAAATGCAAGGCTTTGCGCAACTGGCTTCGTGACTTTTCAAGCCTTGACGAGCGTCCACCAACCGATGTGAAAGTTTGGGGCGAATTTATGGTTTATGCCTATTTGTTTGGCGTTGCAAAACAAGCCATTGAACAGCTGCGCATCGCCGAGCCCGAGCTGTTTGAAACAGACGATGCGCTTGGGTATTCATACGTGCCTTGGTGGGCTTGGTACTACCACAGCCCAAATGGCGCATTTGCTGGTTTGGACGACGTTGGAAGCTTCTTTGAAAGCTCATTTAATTCCGCATTTGAAACTGCAAGTGAAGCCGTGCAGGCTGCCAGCGGTGGCTTTAGCTCAGGTGGCGGCTTTGGCGGGGGATTTTCTGGTGGCGGTGGCGGAGGCTTCGGCGGCGGCGGTGGCGGTGCACGTTAGTACCGTTCAGTTTCTGTGCCACAACATGAAACCACACAAAGCCATTTAAACTAGAAAACGAATTTATGAAAACACAACTCCCACCATTTGTATATAAAATTGCAATAGTGCTTGCCACGGTTATGTGGGGCGCGGCATTCCCTATAATGAAAAACGTTGTGCAATACGTGCCAACATGCTGGCTTTTGGGCGTTAGGTTTTTGCTGGCAGGGGGTATACTTGCAATCTTTCTGCGCAAGCGCATACGCAAGTTTTTCAGCCGTAAAGTCTTTTGGATGGGCATTGCACTTGCCATTGCCGATTTCTCGGCGTTTCTAACTCAAACCATTGGTCTTACATACACAACGTCGGGCGTAAACGCATTTCTGACAGCACTGTACTGCGTTATAGTGCCGTTTTTGTGGTGGCTAATTGCACACCGTGCCCCCAGCGCTTTTAACATTGTAGCAGCGGTGTTGGCAGTCATTGGCGTTTGGTTTGTCTCTGGCAGCGCTGGCAGCTTTAGCCTAGGCTTCGGCGAGGGCTTAACGCTTGTGTGTGCGGTGTTGTTTGCGGTGCACATTGTGCTTGTGTCAAAGTTTTCCGAAAGCGCCGATGCACTAACGCTTACAGCTGTTCAGTTCTTGGGCGAAGGGGTGTTAGGCTGTGCATTTGGCGTGGGCTTTGAAACGCTGCCAGCATTCAGTGCTTTCACGCCTGAAATAGTTGGCCAAATTTTGTTTCTGGCTGTGTTTGCCACAGTGTTTGCCTTCGGTGTGCAAAACGTCTCTCTTGCGCACATTCCCCCTGCTCAAGTGTCGCTTTTGCTAAGCCTTGAATCGGTGTTTGGCGTTGTGTTTGGCATACTTTTGGCAGGTGACGTGCTAACGCTGCGCCTAGTTGTTGGCTTTGCATTCATATTCGTGGCAATATTTGTTAGTGAAACACTGCCTTCAATATGTAAAACGAAAGCTAAAAAACTTGAAACATAGTCAAGCATTTTAATTTGTAAACACGAAGGAAAATTTTTATGCCAAAGAAGCGCAACATAGTTTTAATTGGAATGCCAGGTGCTGGTAAATCAACGCTTGGTGTGCTGTTGGCAAAAATTGCAAACATGAACTTCATGGACTGCGATTTGCTAATTCAAAACACCTACAAAAAAACACTTCAAACGCTAATAAA
>CAYVDR010000162.1:2370-3778 GCA_964450625.1 uncultured Senegalimassilia sp. | reverse complement strand
TCATTTTTGTAACCTCTTTGCTTGAGCAAACAGCGCAACTTCCTTTTTCGTAACTATATTTTGTGCATTCGCAATCATGCCCATATGCCTGCTCACTGCCCCAAGAAACATTGTTATGCGCACGGAATTGTCCCACACTCAAGCCTGTTATAATTTCGCATTCTGAAGAAGTGGTTAAACCTGTGTCAATTGTGCCCCCTGAAGAATTTAAAACAGTAACGGACACACCGCTTATTGGTGTGGGTGTACTTTCTGCAGTTTGCACAGTAACTAAAATGTCTGCACCATCTGCTGTTTTATTAGGGCAAACAACTGTAAGAGTACCGCTTTCACTAAATGAAACCGCCGCATTTGCCAAGGGTGTGCCTTCACCTTCATTTTGGCTGTAATTTACAGTAATTTTATACTCTGTATTGTTGGTAGGGTTTTTGATTGTGGCACTGCCATTGGCCCGCGTTGTGCCTTTTGTGGTGTCTAAACCTAAGCAAAATGCTGGGGTAACGCTAATTGCACGCATTGAACTTTCGGTATAACTTGGGTTACCATCCACATTAACATCAAAGAAGCTTCCCGAGTCGTGCATATGCGGCGAGCGCAGCCACCAGTTTTGCAAAATTGCATTCAGTGGCGTTGAGCCTGCACGGGTTTTGTTCATGTTAGCTAGCGAAGTATTGTTAGCATTACCCAAAATATTTTTAGTTTTGTAGTAATCGTATTGGCAGCCTTCCAAATTTGCTGCTGGTGCGTTAGTTGCATCATACGATGAATCGTTGTTGCAAAGCTCTGAATATGCCAGCAAGAAAAACTTATCTAACGACCAACTTGCAGAAGAGCTTGGGGTTGTTGCATACGCTTTAGTAGTGTTGTTAATGCTGCTTGTAAATGCACTTGGGAAGTTGTTGTAAAAAGTGCCACCCTCCTGAAGCTGCGTGCGCAAAGCACAACTGCCCCAACCGCTTGCACCGCTGTCAGGCTCTATTAGCCTGTATGCGCTAGTTAAGCTGTGCACAGCGTGAAACGTAAGCACACTAGAGTCACCAAGTTCACTTGAAGCACTTGTGTGCTCCCCCACTTGAATGATGCGAAACTCTGCATATTTGTTAGCGTCAGCACCTGCATCATTAGTTGCGTCAGCCCAAGCATCTGTGCTTGAACCGTAAGTTGTAAACAAGTGTACTTCACTGTCTGCTGCGTTCATGTACGCCTTATATTTTGCAAGCGTAGTGCCAGCATCGTTTGCTGTTTTGCCACTGTTTTGCTCATCTAGCATTGTTTTAACATCTGCGTTTAACTGGGTGTCTGACACAAACACTTTAGAGCTGTCTTTTAGTGCGGCAGCATTCACTTGTTTTGCTAAAGCGTTTGCTCGGGCATCTTTGTCATCTATTTCATTTATTTCGGAAGGAAT
>CAYVDR010000162.1:0-2270 GCA_964450625.1 uncultured Senegalimassilia sp. | reverse complement strand
GCACTTGTAAACGTAACGGTTGGCGTGGCTTTTTCAATTGTCCAAGTTGCCGTGGCTGTGCCTGTGAAGTTTGTGCCAGCGTTTCCAGAAATTTCCACTGTATATGTACCAACATTTTTTGGCTTACCACTAAAACTTGCATCGCCTTGTTTTGTGTACGTTAGAGTGTAGTCGCCTTCATCGGGGATAGCAGTTGTATCTGTTGCAATGCTTGCTATTAACGGCACTTGTTCGCTTGCGCTGTATGTTGTTGACGCACCTTGAAGCGTTAACACTTTAATGGTTGCTTGGTTAATCGCAAACGAAGTAGATTGCTCTTGTGCTGGCATTGCATAATTTTCGGCAGCAGCCCCAGTTAAACCTGTTACAGTTGCAGTATAGCTTTGCCCAGCGTTTGTTTGCTTACCACTTACTTCAACTTCTAAAGCATCAGTTGCAACTTTGTTAGAAACGCTTGCACTCGGCACGTGAGCGTTGCCGTCGTAAGTAAACACAGTGCTGCCCCACTTAATTTCTGCGTTAAGCCTATCAATTACCCAGGTTGCAGTTGCCGTGCCAGTGAAGTTGCCGTTTGCGTTTGCAGAAACCTGTACGTTGTATGTACCAGCGCTTTTAGGCTTGCCGCTGAAGGTAGCATCGCCTTGTTTTGTGTAAGTTAACGTGTAATCACTTGCTTCTAAAGTGGCTTGCGAATCTATTTTAATGGTTACAGTTGGCTCTTGTTCGCTGCCGTTGTATACAGTTGACGCGCTTTGTAAACTGAGCGTTTGAATGGTTGCTTTTTCAATTGTGAAAGTGTGAGTTTTGCTGCCCTTGTAATTACCAATGCCAGTAATAGTAATGCTAGCTTCCCCAGCGTTTTTGTTGTTTAAATAATCCAGCGTGTAGTCTGTGCCCTCGACTAAAGTTGAGCCAATGTCCGTATCTTTAATTACAACCGTTGGCTTTTGCTCCGCACCTGTGTAAACTAAGTTAACATCGCCAGTAACTTCAATTTCTTGGTCTTCAATGCTTTGCCTAAAGTCAGTCCATTTTGCATAAACAGTAGTTGGCGTTTTGATTGATTCATTATCAAAGTCGAAGGGCTGCGTTAGTGCTTCATCTTTGTACCAACCAGCAAACTTATGCCCCGCACGCTTTGGGTCTTCTGGGCGTGCTGCATGCGCCCCTGCCCAAACACCCTGGCTTTCAACTTCAGTTCCGCCATTTGTATTAAACGTTACTTTATTGTACTTCCAAAGGACTGTTTTAGCATAATCGATAACAGAAGTGGGCATAACAGTTGTGCCGCCTAAAACATAAGCTTGGTTTATGCTTTGCTGCTTATCCACCAAAAACGCCGTTTTTTCTTTAATGCCCTTAATGTAGCTTCCCTCAAGCGTTGCCATGCTGGTGGTGCCGCAAGCTTCATTTACATTAGCAAGCAAAATTACCCCACCTGCCTGCCCAACTAATGCAGCACCTGCCAGCGCATCTGTGCCCTTAGGCCCTTCAGCGCCATTTGCAATTGCAATTGTGCTTGCGTTTAATTTGTTGTGTTCAACCATCCAAAGTGCAATTTCATTGGACGTTTGAAACCCATCTTCGCCATAAATGCGCTGGATTTTGC
This sequence comes from uncultured Senegalimassilia sp., assembly GCA_964450625.1. GTDB lineage: Bacteria > Actinomycetota > Coriobacteriia > Coriobacteriales > Eggerthellaceae > Senegalimassilia. The sequence continues at coordinate 661 of CAYVDR010000162.1, read as the reverse complement.
ACTCGTCAAACACTTCCTCAACGCTTGAAATGCTAACAGCACCAGGGCCGCCAGGTACATAAATTGTGCCTTGCGCACCCACCGTGCTTGCAATAGCGCCCTGAGCCATGCTTGTCAGTGTTCTGCCATTTTCATCGTCAGTTTGAAGGTAGATTGGAACTTTGTACTTGTATGCAAAACTTGAAATTGAAAGTGCATCTTGAAAGTTTGTTCCCATGGCAACTATGACATCATTTGAAGCACTATCGCCAGAATGCTGCTTAACTTTTGATGCACACGCAAAGGATGTATCCCAATAGTTTTCGCCAAAAATGCGAATGCCACCAGAATTTTCTTTTGTGTCCACACCAACACCTTTAAGCTGCGCTTCAATGTTTGCAGGTATTGCGCCTGCGCCCCCAATAATGTAAGCATTCTTTGCCTGCAGTGCTTCAATTTCAGCGATTGCTACAGCTGTTAAACCACTTTCCCTGTTAGCCAAAATGATTGGGGCGTTCAATGCGCCTGCCAAACCAGTGGCAGACATTGCATCTGCAAAATCATCATCACGGGCAATAACAACCCAATCGCTTGTTTTGCCGCCAGCATACGTTTGTTTTACGATGTCAAGTGAAGTGTCAGCTGAAGTCTCACTTGCAAGGCGAGTGATGCCAGGTTGTAC
>CAYVDR010000161.1:0-3779 GCA_964450625.1 uncultured Senegalimassilia sp. | reverse complement strand
AGCCAGGTGATGTTTTGTGGATAAGCTACGGCGATGGCTATAACGGTCACGTTGGTATTGCATGCAATAACGGTGGCAGTCACTATGTGCACGCCCCAACGTTTGGTGCGTTTGTGCGTGACACTGATTCGCTTTCATGGGCAGGCTTTACGCATGCTCTGCGCTTTGCATAATGGTTGTTTTTGTTTGTAAATTTAATGTATGAATTCATGCAAGCAATTGGTGCGCTTTGCAATTTTATTTAGTATTCCACTTGTTTATTGCTATGTTAAGTGGTTTTAAAAAACATTAATAAAGGGGTTTAACTTATGCAAATGAAGCCTGAACAGCTTAAACTAATCAAGGAACAGTTTTTGTCACTAAAACAACGTTCGCCTTTTTACAAAAGCAAGTTTGAGGGCATAAATTTAGAAGATGTGCAATCGCAGGCCGATTTTGAGAAACTGCCGTTTTCCGAAAAGCAAGACCTTCGCGATGTTTACCCGCTTGGCTTGCAAGCCGTGCCTGATAAAGAAGTTGTGCGCATTCACAGCTCATCGGGTACAACGGGCACGCCAGTAATAATCCCATACACTCAGGCTGATGTTGACAGTTGGGCGCACATGTTTGCGCGTTGTTACAGCACGGCTGGCATAACTAACATTGACCGCATTCAAATAACCCCAGGTTATGGGCTTTGGACAGCTGGCATTGGGTTTCAGCTTGGCTGCGAAAAGCTTGGCGCCATGGCAATTCCAATGGGGCCTGGCAACACCGAAAAGCAACTGAAAATGATGCAAGATTTACACACTACAGTAATCACGGGCACTTCAAGTTATGCGCTTTTGCTTGCCGAAGAAATTTCCAAGCGCAACTTGCGCGATAAGCTTGACTTGCGCTGCGGCGTTATAGGCTCCGAGCGTTGGGGCGACAAAATGCGCGCACGCATTGCGAATGAAATGGGCATTGAAATTTTCGACATCTACGGGCTTACTGAAGTGTACGGGCCAGGCATTGGCATTTCTTGCAAAGCGCATGCTGGCATGCACATTTGGCAGGATTACATCTACTGCGAAATTGTTGACCCTAAAACTGGTGAAGTGCTGCCCGACGGGGAAGTGGGCGAGCTTGTTTTAACTACGCTTCGCAAGCAAGGCGCGCCACTTATTCGCTACCGCACGCACGATTTAACTCGCATAATCCCAGGCAGTTGCACGTGCGAACACAAAGACAATCACCCGCGCATTGACACAATAACTGGCAGAACAGACGACATGTTTAAGGTGAAAGGCTGCAACATGTTCCCCGCGCAAGTTGAAGAAGTGCTTAACTTCACTGATGGCGCAAGCAGCGAATACCAAGTTATGATTGAAGCTGTTAATGGCCGTGATGTGCTAAATGTGCTGTTTGAAACACCACTTGAGGGGGATAAGCTTACAGCTTGTGAGCAGCAACTTGAGGCAATATTCAAAGCAAAAATTGGCTGCACCCCAAAGGCTAAGGGTGTGCCACTAGGCGAGCTTCCACGCAGCGAGAAAAAAACGAAACGCATTTTTGACAGCAGGTATTAGTTGCTAATTTAAAAGCAAGCGTTAATTGGTTGAAGGGAGAGCCCATGAGCAGTGAAGGAAACATAGAAATTACTCTTCCTAAGCAGGCACTGCGTTTAATGGAAGTGCTTGAAAGCGCAAACATTGAATCGTGGATTGTTGGCGGTTTTGTGCGCGATGCAGTGTTGGGTAAAACTGGGGCAGACATTGACCTTGCATGCAGTGCGCATTGGCAAGAGACCCAGCGTGTGTGCGAGCAAGCTGGCATGCACACCCATGAAACTGGCGTCAAGCACGGCACACTTACAGTTGTTGTCGATGACATGGCTTTTGAGGTTACAACGTTTCGTCAGGATGGCGTTTACACTAAAAACAGACGCCCCAAAACTGTTGAGTTTGTGCAAAGCATTTTGGAGGACTTGGCACGGCGCGATTTCACAATTAATGCCATTGCATACAGGCCGCAAGTTGGTTTTGTTGACCCTTATGGTGGCATTGCCGACATCCAAAACAAGGTTATTCGCGCTGTTGGGGCGCCTGAAGTGCGCTTTAAAGAAGATGCGTTGCGCGTATTGCGCGCGTGCCGTTTTGCTGCACAGCTTGGTTTTGAAATTGAGGGTGAAACAAAGTATGGCATGCTTCAAAACAAATATTTGCTTACCAACATATCAGACGAGCGCATAACAGCTGAACTTAATAAGCTTCTGCTCGCTCCAAATGCAGGCGATGTAATAATTGAGCACACTGATGTGCTTTCTGCTGTGTTGCCAGAACTTGTTGCAATGCAGGGTTTTAACCAAAAAAACCAATACCACATTTATGATATGTTGGTTCACAGTGCAAAAACTGTTGACGGAGCACCAGCAACTTTGCTTTTGCGCTGGGCTGCGCTTTTGCATGACATTGGCAAGCCTGCAAGCTACTGTGAAGACAAAGTGGGGCAGGGGCACGCCTATGGTCACGCTGCAATTGGTGCGCGCCTGGCAAATGGTGCTTTGCAGCGTTTTTGTTTTTCGCAAAAGTTTATAAACGATGTTGTGCTTCTTGTGCGCCACCACGACGACTCAATTCCAACAACAAAAAGGGGTGTTAAGCGCATGCTTGGTCGTTTGAACGACAGCCCCGAACTTTTCTATGCGCTGTGCGACTTAAAAATTGCCGATGCTAGGGCGCATGCCCCTGAATTTATAAATGAACAGGTTGAAAATGCAAATGAACTACGTGCAATGTTTAAAAGCATACAAGCAAATGGCGAGCCTTTTTCTGTGCGCGACCTTGCAATTAACGGCAGCGATGTTATGGCTTTAGGTGTTGAACAGGGCACGCGCGTGGGGCAGCTTTTGCACATAGCGCTTGATGCTGTTATTGATGGTAAGGTTGAAAATGCGCGCGAACAGCTGCTTGCTTTTGTAAAAAGTGCTATTTAGCAGCCTTTTTGGCAATTTCAACAAAGTTTCGAAGCACTGTGCTTCCCGCGTCTGAACTTTTCTCGGGGTGGAACTGCACTGCAAAGCACATGCCTTTTTGAATGGCACAGGGAAACGTTGTGCTGTGTGTGGTGTTTGCGATTGCGTATTCACATGTAGGTGCTATGTAAGAATGCGTGAAGTAGAAAAATTCATCTTGCTTAATGCCACTAAATAGTGGGGAAGTGGTGTTTGGTGCGCCTGTTTGGTGCACAACATTCCAGCCAACGTGCGGCACTTTGTGAGCGTTTCCTTGCGCGTCTTGCTTAGGCATTTTGCGCACGCAACCGCTTAAAATGCCTAAGCCCGCTGGCAGCTTTTTTGTTTCACTATTGTCAGTTGAATTTTCTTTACATGCTGTGTCAGCTGGGAATTGTTCGCCTTCAGGGGGGATGCTTCCCTCTGTGCCGCAATCAAAAAGCAAATGAAGCCCCAGGCAAATGCCCAGAAATGGCACGCCATCACTTATGCGCTGTTTTATAACACTAGCTTGCCCAAGTTCATTCATTGTTTCAACAGCGCTGGCAAATGCGCCAACACCTGGCAGCACAATTGCACTTGCAGCTGCAATTTCAGCTGGGTTTGCAGTAATGTAAGCATTTGCGCCCACTTCGCGCAAACCCCGTTCAACAGAGAGCAAATTCCCTTTTTTGTAATCAACAACGGCAATCATAAGATATAACTTTCATACTGGAAACTAGATTATGTTTTAATGGCTATCAGTAGCGCTTTTTTTGCATATTCGAAATTTTACAAGCGCAATACACTAAAGCAACCGCAACAA
>CAYVDR010000160.1:0-3795 GCA_964450625.1 uncultured Senegalimassilia sp. | reverse complement strand
GTGCAAAAACATGCTTTTAGTCAAAAGTGTTCGGATAGAGATTTAATTCAACCGCTAGTTTTTAGTGGTTTTGTTCAGCGACATGTCTTCTAGTAACACATCATTCTTAAGTTCGTTAAACATTTCATTTGCAACATCGGTTGAAGAGTAGTTTTCTTTACTATAACGTGCTTCGCGTGCAAGGAATTTTTCTAGTTTCGATGTATCTGCTGCGGCATCAACTTCCAAACCACCTGTTTTATTGTTCGCATTGGCTGGGTTGTACCTGAATAAATTCCAATAGCCACATTGAACTGCTTTTTCTTCCTCAATTTGCGTGTGCGCTGAACTGTTTAGCCCGTGGTGTTTGCATGCTGCGTAAGCCAGCAAAATTGAAGGACCTTCGTGCGCCTCGGCTTCAATCATGGCTTTTATACACTGGTTCATGTCTGCACCCATGGCAATGCTTGCAACATAAACATTTTTGTAGCTATATGCAATGGCTGCCAAGTTTTTCTTAGGCGTGGTTTTGCCATTGGAGCACAATTTTGCCATTGCACCACGTGGCGTTGCCTTCGATGCCTGCCCGCCAGTGTTTGAATAACACTGCGTGTCAAAAACAATAATGTTTATGTCTTGCCCACTTGCAAGAATGTGGTCTAAGCCACCAAAACCAATGTCGTAAGCCCATCCGTCGCCACCAAACACCCATTGCGATTTTTTAGACAGTTCACTTTCATGCTTAAGAATTTCCGTAGCCTCTGGCAGATTGCTTTGCTTTAGCCTTTTGCACAATAGCTCTGTTGCAACTGCATTTGCGTGGCCATAAGAATATGACTGAAGCCATGCTTTAATTGCCCCCTGCAAACCTTTGTCACAGGCTGGGTTGCTTGAAAGCTTTTGCAACCTAGGCTTCAAAGCTTGCCTTGCATGGTTTTGCGCTAAAAGCATGCCAAAGCCAAATTCCGCAGCATCCTCAAACAAGCTGTTGGACCATACAGGGCCAGCCCCTGTGCTGTTGGTTGTGTAGGGTGTGCTTGGTGACGTGTTGCCCCAAATGGACGAGCAACCAGTGGCGTTTGCAATGTACATGCGCTCACCAAACAGTTGTGTTAACAGTTTAGCATATGGCGCTTCCCCACACCCTGGGCATGCAGGTGCAAATTCCATAAGTGGCTTTTTAAATTGGCTGCCTTTAACAGATGTCGGCCTAAACAGTGTTTCGATTTCATCTTTTTTAGGCAGAGTTTCTAAGAAATCAAACGCCGTTTGTTCTGACTTCTCATTTTCCAGCTTGCCCAAGCGCAAAGCCTTGCCCGCACATGGGCATTTGCTAATGCAGGTGGCGCAACCTGTGCAGTCCATGACAGACACACCAATTGCGAACTCAAATGCGCTGTTGCCTGTTAAAGGCGTGTGTTTCAAGTCAACTGGCGCAGCATTTGCCTCTTGCTTACTTAGGGCGTAAGGCCTAATTGCCGCAGCAGGGCACACAAATGCGCAGTGGTTGCATTGCATGCACTCCTTCGGATTCCACGACACAACACGTACAGCTGCCCCTGGCTTTTCATTCGCCGTTGTGCCACTTGGTGCACTGCCATCCGCAAACGGTACAAATGCCGACACAGGAATTTCGTTTCCCTTATTTTTTAGAATTGGCGCTTGAATTGTACTGGCGTATGTATTACTAAATGTATCACTAGGTGCTATTGGTGCGATTGTCGCTGTGTCGGCACCGTTGCTATTAACTAAGGTGTCAGCATTTGCCCAGCTTGCAGGGATGTTAACTTCGCATAAGTTTTCCCTTGCGCAATCGATGGCACTCTCGTTAGCTTGAAGCACTTTGTTGCCGTAGGCACTGTAAGCGTCATGCACATACTGCTTTAAAAGCTTGGCGCAATTTTCAGCAGGCATTAAATTCATAATGCAAAAGGCAGCAGTGATTAACATTGTGTTTACGTGCTTGCCAAGCCCAATTTTGCGACATAAGCCGCTCGCATCAATAATGTGCAGTTTAATGTTGTGCGATGCGAGGTATTGTTTGGCCACGTCTGAAAGCTTTGTGTCAAGCTCTTTGACAGTGTAAGGGCAATTTAAAAGAAGGTCTGCGCCATCAAGCAAGTTTTCGTAGAGGTTGTATTTTTCAAAATCGGTGAAGTTATTGCACGCAACGAAATGCGCTTTGCGCACAAGGTAAGGCTCATGAACTGGTGTTTTACCAAACCGAAGGTGGCTTGTGGTAAGTGCGCCTGCTGTTTTGGAATCGTGCTGGGCATACACTTGCACAAAGTTGTGCGTGTGCTGCCCAATAATTTTCCCAGCTGCTTTCACGCTGCCAATGGTACCATCGGCGCCGCGACCAAAAAATTTGCAGCAGGTGTGTTGCTTTGTGTCAAGCCCCAAAGGTTTTGCAGGTTCAAGTGACAGGTTTGTAACATCGTCTGTAATGCCAATTGTAAACTCGCGCTTTTCAACATTTTCAAACACAGAGATAATGTTTTCAGGTGTTGTGTCTTTTGAACTTAAACCGTACCTGCCGCGGTTTATTGAAATGCTGCTGTGCGCAGCACTTGCAGAAAGGGCACATACAACATCCATGTACAGCGGCTCACCAGTTGCGCCAGGCTCTTTTGAACGGTCAAGCACACTAATTTGCGTAACGGTTTTAGGAATTGCCTCAATAAACTTGCTTGTGCTAAAAGGCCTAAAAAGCCTAACGTTTAGCACGCCAACTTTTTTACCAATTGAGTTTAAGTAGTCAACGGTTTGCTTTATTGTGTCAACAACGCTTCCCATGGCAACAATAATGTGCTGCGCATCGACCGCGCCGTAATATTCATAAGGCTTGTAGTTTGTGCCAATTGCGCTGTTAATTTTTGCAAGTTGCAAGTCAAAAACTTCAGGCAATGCAAGGTAGTTTAAGTTGCTTGCCTCGCGCACTTGAAAGAACGTGTCGGGGTTTTGCGCACTGCCCATAACACGCGGGTGGTTTGGGTTTAGTGCATTATTTTTGAATGCTGCAATGGCTTCGAGCGGCAACATGTTTGCTAAGTCTGCCTCAGACCACACATCAACTTTTTGGGTTTCATGCGACGTGCGAAAGCCGTCAAAGAAAAACACCACAGGCATCTTGCCTACTAGGGCCGCCATATGCGCTGCAGGGGCAAGGTCAACAACTTCCTGCACGCTTGATGCACTAAAAATGCTAACGCCAGTTTGGCGCGTTGCGTAGACATCGGAGTGGTCACCAAAAATTGAAAGCGCATGAGTTGCAACAGTACGTGAGGCAACGTAAATAACACCTGGCAAGTGCTCCGCTGCCATTTTATACAGGTTTGGAATCATAAGCAGCAAGCCTTGCGACGCAGTAAATGTGCTTGCAAGACCGCCAGCAACAAGACTGCCATGCATGGCGCCTGCAACACCAGCTTCCGATTGCATTTCGTTTACAGCAACAACTTGCCCAAATGCATTTTTATGGTGTGCACTGCTTAACTTCTCAACTTGCTCAGCCATGGGAGTTGCTGGTGTTATGGGGTAAACAAAAGCAACATCTGAAAACGCATAGGCAACACGCGCTGCTGCAGCATTACCATCTAAAACTTTAGTAGTTCGCATCATTTCACTACCCCCTTGTTTGGCGGCTAGTATAGCAAAAAATTTACCTACAAGCGTTAATTACTATTCATAGTAAAAACAATTTGTGGGCCCTACAAAGAACAAAGAGCAAACACTTTTAATAAAACTAATACCCTAGCACTTGCATTACAAGCAAAACCGCAGTGAGCAATGTCACTATTGCAACACAAACCCAAA
>CAYVDR010000159.1:0-3826 GCA_964450625.1 uncultured Senegalimassilia sp. | reverse complement strand
AACTTTGAGGGACTGGGGCTGTGCAGCAATAAAAGCTAAATTCAAAAAGCATTTTACTGAGCACATTGTTAAGTGAATTGTTGCATGCAAAGAACAGTGAGCAGGAAAACACCTAAACAGCACCTTTTGCCTACATCGGTGGAATCGGCAGACCGAAGTCGCATGGGTCGGGGGCACCAACTAGCTCAGACCAACGTGCGGCAAGCAACTGGGCATATAAATCATGCCAAAGCCCATAAGAGCCAAGCGAGTAGCCATCGTTTACTTCAACAAGAACAGTTTCACCCTTGCCTGTTACTGCGAAGTCTGCACTATAGCCTGCTGGTGCTGACGTGTAAGCGTTCACCGCAGCTTCAACAACATTCTTGTCTGGCGCTACAGACCAATCACCCTGATAATGCCTTACATCAAGTATTTCTCCTCGCCGCACGAAGCATCGATACTCGGAAAGCATATTGACAGGCTCGCTACAAAAGACCTCAAAGTTGTCATTCTGACACCCCATGCCAATAAGATCCGCCGCTGAGTGTATGACACACCCCGTAAAACGCTTCGCTTCAATAGGCTTCACAAAAACAGGCCATGAGCCAACTTCGCAGTTAACTTGTTCGATTGTTGTTTTCCATAGCTTGCGACCAAGGAATTGTTTCAACTCTTCGGGGTAGTCGATGTCTGGGCAATTTACCCCCAGGCTTTCCAGATGAGGTCGAACAATCCCTATTCCGCCAATGACAATGTCCTCTGTTGCTGCGTTCTTTAGGATTTGTGTGTCATCGAAGATTTCGACCTCAAACCCCATGTCAGTAAAACCCAGATAAGCATTGTAGGTACTGACACTTCCAGGGATGCCATGACGCCCCTGAACATAAACCATAGTTAGCCCCTTCTACTTCCATTCAATTGTTGCAGGCGGCTTGCTTGTAATGTCATAGCACACACGGTTAGCCCCTGGCACTTCTGCCACATTTAAGGTTCTCAAGCTCAAATTTTTAAAGGCTGTAATTCTTCCATTTGGTCTGTTATTGGAATAAAACCCAACGAGGCAAGAACGCAGCGGCCAACGTGATAACCAAGGTTAACAGGCACTGCATTGCCAATTTGTTTGTATTGCGATGTCATTTTACCCGCAAACTCCCAGCAATCGGGAAACGTTTGAATTCTGGCGTACTCACGCACATTAAAAGGCCTTGTTTCGCTTGGGTGACACCTTTCCGTTTGCTTTTGAGCAGGCGAACACGTAAGTGTAAGACTTGGTTGGTCCCATGCCATTCTGCGCGCCATACCAGTTCTTCCGCCAGTAAGGTAAAAGCTGCGCTTCATATAATCCTTCTGTGTTTCAACGGGCAGGTTACGCCAATTTCCCCCTTCGGGAACTTGCGACATTATTTGAAATTTGTATTCAGAGTAACTCTGACCATCGGACTGCGGGCAATTTTTTAATGCTTGCCGAAGCGAAATAAAATAGTCGCGTTCTTTTGGAAACAAAATGGGCAAGTTTAAATCACGCCGTACTGCAAATAAAATTAGCCTTTCGCGTTTTTGAGGAACATCAAGATATTGCGCTCTCAAAACTTTGTAATTCACCTTGTAACCAAGCTCATTAAAAGTGCTAAGCATAGTGTTAAGCGTTCTGCCGCCATCATGCTTTACTAAGCCACGAACATTTTCGCCGATAGCAATTTTTGGTTGAATTACTTTTATAGCGCGCGCAAATTCGAAGAAAAGTGTGCCGCGCGTGTCTTCAAAACCCTTACTTTTACCAGCATATGAAAAAGCCTGGCAAGGAAACCCAGCCTGAATTATTGGAGTGTTAGCATATTCACTAAAATTTAAATCGTGAACATCGCCTGCTACCAAATTCCAATTCAAATTTAGCTTTTCGCTATTAATCTTAAGAGTTTCTACTGCGTTTTTATCAATTTCATTTAGCATCACGTGGTTGATGCCAGCATTGTGAAAGCCTAAGGCAGTGCCGCCTGCACCTGCAAAAAGGTCTATGCAACCAGCTTCCTTATAAACCTTGTTGCTTTTTAGAACTTTATATTCTGTTGTATCCCCTGTGCCTTTTATTTTGTTTTGCAGCCTTTTAATTTCGGCTAGGTTAAACAAACGCTTATTATTTTTATCTCTAGTTGCTTTAATGAGCCCCAGCTTATTCCAACGCCTAATAGTGTCAACCGACACGTCAAGTGCGCGAGAAGCTGCGCTAACAGCAACATAACTACTTTCTGCCACTAAAAACTCTCCAAAAAAATAACCCTTGCATACGCAAAGGCCATTATAATTCGTGACTGTGTTCCCAGAATTAAAACGGAATACTTTTATAAAAAATCTCTTTCGCAATATCAGTTTCTAAATTTGATTTGTGGTTTAAAATGTCTGAAAGAATTTCTGGCAATGCTTTATAGATGTCATAAAGTGCACCTTTGCGTTTGAAAACCATGTCGTATGCTGTTGCACCATCGCAACATCTGATGGTTTCTTTTTCGGTTCTGCCTGACACCTTCCAGGGGCAATCGTACCTATTGGCTGTTTTGGGCACTATCTGAAAAACATAAGCAACTGCGCCATGCGTTTTAGAAACCAAATCTAACTTGTCCCAAAGCGCTTTTTCGTCTGAAGCTTTTATTGTGTTAAAGCGATTTTTTACTTCTGCAACAAGCGGTTTTTGAAACCTGTCATCAATTAAGCCAGCTTTCATTTTTAAGTCAATGCCGCCGCCATTTGCGCCTAAGTTCTCCCATGCAGGTGCAAGGCTTAGTACGCTTTGATGCCATAAGCCTACATTGTTTGAGAGCGTCTTATTAATTGTGCGCGTGGTTTCAAATTCAAGCACTTTTTCAAGGCTTTCATTACCTATTACTGCCTGTGCAACAAGCGTAAATGGGTCTGGTGGATTTTTCGGGGTTTGAAAGCGCGCGTCTATTGCTTTTTTAAAAGCGTGTTCAGTTACGTTATAAAGCTCTTTTTGGTTTAGCCAGTTTAAACCGTAATCATAAACCATTCCTAGCCCCTTCTATTCCCATTCAATTGTGGCAGGCGGCTTGCTTGTAATGTCATAGCACACACGGTTAGCCCCTGGCACTTCAGCTACTATGCGGCTTGAAATTTTCGCAAGCAGTTCATAGGGCAGCTTTGCCCAGTCGGCTGTCATTGCATCGTTGCTTTCAACGGCGCGTAAAATTATAGGGTGCGCATATGTGCGCTCATCACCCATAACGCCTACGCTTTTAACGTCGGGCAGCACTGCGAAATATTGCCAAGCAGCATGCTTGCTGTTTCGTTTTCCCGTTTTTTGAAACAGTGCTTCGTTGTATGCATCAATCTCTTCGCGTACAATTGCGTCGGCTTCTTTTAAAATAGTAAGTTTATCAGGCGTTATGGCGCCAATAATGCGTATAGCAAGCCCAGGACCTGGGAATGGTTGGCGGTGCACTATTGCATCTGGCAAGCCCAAGGCTGTGCCCAGTGCACGCACTTCATCTTTAAAGAAATGGTCAAGTGGCTCAATTAAATCAAAATGCACGCCTTCAGGGAATGGAATTAAGTTGTGGTGGCTTTTAATTGTGCTTGCCTTCCCACCAGTTTTGCGGGCACCGCTTTCAATAATATCAGGGTAAATTGTGCCTTGAGCCAGGTATTTTACAGGCTTGCCACCCTCTTCAAGTTGTTTTGCAACTGCAAAAAACTCATTCCAGAACTGCGTACCAATAATGCGGCGTTTTTCTTCAGGTTCGCTAATACCATGCAGCAGCTTTGCATAACGCTCTTCGGCGTGCACATGAATGAAATCAACGTCAAACTGCTTTGTAAACACCTGCTCAAC
>CAYVDR010000158.1:0-3854 GCA_964450625.1 uncultured Senegalimassilia sp. | reverse complement strand
GCTGGGCAAACACGGCTTGTGAACTCTGGCATGGGGCTTGTAAGCGCCAAGCGCTCGCAAGCCTGTTGCCACTGCCCACGGTATACAAGGTCGTTCCACTCAGGAATTAAGTTGTGCAATGGGCAGCCACTTGGGCGCGCCTTGCCAAAGCTTACGCCTGCCTGGCAAAATGGCACACCACACGCCATGCAACGACTTGCTTGTGCTTGCGTGCCTTCTGCACTTAAGTTGTTATACAGCTCGCCAAAGTCTTTTGTGCGCTCGCTTACGGGGCGAAGTTCATGTTCCTTGCGCCCAACTTTTAAAAATGCTCCAGGCTTGCCCATAGTCTATTCCCCCTCTAACATTTCATCAAATGCAATTTGCAGAGCCTCTTCATGTGTGCTGCCAGCAGCTTTAGCCCGCTCAATTGCTGAAATTACATTTTTATAGCCGTGCGGAATAACTTTTACAAACAGCTTCTTCAAGCTTTCAAATTGGTAGAGAAGCTTTATACCGCGCGGGCTTTGGGTGTACTCAACGTGTTGTTCAATGAGCTCATAAATTTGTTTTAGCTCTTCTTCGCTTGGTTCGCAAAGTTGAACCATTTCAGTGTTGCAATTTTTTTCAAGCGTGCCAAATTTGTTGTAGACAAACGCCACACCGCCCGACATGCCAGCCGCAAAGTTTGGGCCAACCTCGCCCAAAATTAGCGCAAGCCCGCCAGTCATGTATTCGCAACCATGGTTGCCAACACCTTCCACAACAACAGTAGCGCCTGAGTTTCGCACGCAAAAGCGCTGACCACTGGTGCCGTTTACGAAGCCTTTACCGCTGGTAGCGCCGTAGAACGCAACGTTTCCAACAATAACATTTTCATCGAACTTGTACGTTGCAGCATCGGGTGGGCGCACGCTTAAAATGCCGCCCGACAAGCCCTTGCCAAAGTAGTCGTTAGCATCGCCTGCAACGTTTAAGGTTATGCCACGGGGCAAAAATGCACCAAAGCTTTGGCCGCCCGAGCCGTCGCAATCGATGGTAATTTGACCGTCGGGCAAACCTTCGGGGTGAGCACGTGTAACGTGCGCCCCAAGCTGTGTGCCCACGCAGCGGTTAATGTTTGCAACATCGGCGCTGAAACGAATGGGCTTTAAGTGTGCCCTTGCGCTTGCAGTGTGCGGTACAAACAGTGTTGCGTCCAGCGTTTTGTCAAGGCCAACATCTGCTGCCATTTCTGGCAAGTAGTGCTGGGTCGTGGCACCTTCAATGAATGTGCCAAACTCAGTTTTGCCAACGTGCAAAACATCGCTTAAGTCAATTTTGTTAGCCTTCCAGTTGCCAGAAACTTCAACTTGGCGCAAGCACTCAACGTGGCCTACCATCTCATTAATGCTTCTAAAGCCCAGTTCAGCCATAATTTCACGCATCTCTTGCGCTACATACATCATGAAGTTAACGACGTATTCAGGCTTGCCAGCAAAGCGCCCACGCAGCTTGCAATTTTGCGTTGCAATGCCAACGGGGCATGTGTCTTGCTGGCAATCACGCTGCATCAAACAACCCATTGCAACAAGCGGCAGCGTTGCAAAGCCAAATTCTTCAGCACCCAAAAGGCAAGCCATAACAACGTCTCTGCCACACATTAGCTTGCCGTCAGTTTCCACAACAACACGGCTTCGCAAGCCATTTAGCAGCAACGTTTGCTGTGTTTCCGCAAGGCCAATTTCAAACGGGATGCCAGCGTGATAAATTGAATCGCGTGGTGCTGCCCCCGTGCCACCGTTGTGGCCAGCAATTGTAATTTTGTCAGCACCTGCTTTTGCCACACCTGTTGCAATTGTGCCAACACCTGCAAGTGCGCACAACTTCACCGACACACGTGCATTTGGGTTGGCGTTTTTAAGGTCGAAAATGAGTTCTGCTAAGTCTTCAATGGAGTAAATGTCGTGGTGTGGCGGTGGGGAAATAAGCCCCACACCAGGGGTGCTTTGGCGCACTTCAGCAATCCAAGGGTAAACTTTTTTGCCAGGCAAATGCCCGCCCTCGCCAGGCTTTGCACCTTGCGCCATTTTAATTTGAATCTCAATTGCACTTGTTAGGTAGCGACTTGTAACACCAAAGCGCCCGCTTGCAACTTGTTTTATTGCCGAGCACTTGCTGTCGCCATTGTCAAGCGGCCTCTCACGTGCAACATCTTCGCCACCTTCACCTGTGTTCGATTTGCCACCTAAACGGTTCATGGCAATTGCCAAGCACTCGTGCGCTTCTTTGGAAATGGAGCCATAACTCATGGCTCCCGTGTTAAAGCGCTTAACAATTTCAGCGGCGCTTTCAACTTCATCGATTGGCACTGGCTTTTGTTGCGGCACAAAATCCAGCAAGTCGCGAAGCGTTACAGCACGCCCCTTCACGTGGCAAGCACTGCTGTATTCCTTGAACAACTCATAGCTTCCTTCGCGAACTGCACGTTGCAACAAATAAATTGTTTGCGGGTTAATGAGGTGCTCTTCACCTGCAAGCGGGCGCCAAGTTGTAATGCCAAGCGTTGGCAGCTGGCGTGGCGAGCGGGACTTTTCAAGTGCAAGGGCAGCATCAAAGCGCTGGTCAAGCAAGGTTTGAATGTCAGCAACTTCCAAGCCACCAATGCGTGTTTGAGTGTGTGTGAAATACTTCTCAACAACGTTTTGGCTAAGCCCCAAAATTTCAAAAATTTGTGCGGAGTGGTAGCCTTGCATGGTGGATATGCCCATTTTCGACATAATGGACACAATGCCAGCGGTAACAGCCTTGTCGTAATTGGCAACAGCTTCATCTGCACCAATACTAATTTCGCCCCGCTCACAAAGCTCACGGATGGCTGTGTGTGCAGCGTATGGGTAAATGCCACTTGCAGAATAGCCAACCAAGCACGCAAAATCGTGCGCACAAATTGCGTCGCCCGCCTCAACCAAGAAATCGGCATTTGTGCGAAGTTTTGTGCGAATTAAGTGGTTGTGAACTGCCGCAAGCGAAAGCAAACTTGGAATTGGCACTTCATCTGCTGCTGCTCGGTCGCTTAAAACCACAATGTTTACGCCCGCACGAACAGCTGCCTCAACGCTTTCGCAAAGTTTGTCAAGTGCAACTTCCAGCGCATTGTTGCCAGCATTCCGCTTGTAAGTGCAGGCAAAACGCTGGGTTTTAAAGCCTGTGTGGTCAATGGCACAAAGCGCATTGAACTGCCTGTGGTTTAGAATTGGCCCGGGCAAACGCACAAGCGAGCACGCATCACGGTTGTCTTCTAGGATGTTGCCGTGGTTGCCAATGTATATAACGTTGCTTGTGACAAAGCTTTCACGCAAAGCATCGATTGGCGGGTTTGTAACCTGCGCAAACAGTTGGTGGAAGTAGTCAAAGAAGCTGCGGGATTTTTTGGACAAGCACGCAAGCGGCACGTCCGTGCCCATGGATGCAAGCGGCACAGCGCCTTTTGTTGCCATGGGCAGCAAAAGCTCTTGCACATCGTCGAAGTGAAAGCCAAGCTTTGCACACCTGATGTGTTCTGGCACATTTGTATCCACTTCACTTATCAGGCTTGCATCAGGCACATCCAAGCCTTCAACTGTCAGCATTTTGTCTTTTAGCCAGCTGCGGTAAGGCTTCTCATTTGCAAGGCTGTCTCGAATTTCGTTGTTAAACAAAACCCTGCCTTGTGCTGGGTCCACTTTAAGCATCTCGCCAGGGCCTAAACAGCCTGCTTGAAGCACGTCTTTTGGGTCAACGTCAATAACGCCCACTTCCGATGCTAAAATTAGCCAATCGTTGCGTGTTATGTAGTAGCGTGCAGGCCGCAGACCATTGCGGTCAAGGGCAGCACCAAGTGTTGTGCCGTCGGT
>CAYVDR010000157.1:0-3857 GCA_964450625.1 uncultured Senegalimassilia sp. | reverse complement strand
ATTATTTTATACAAAAAGCTGCATGTGTGCATATATTTCTTTATAAAAATATGCATGAGCGCAGTTTAAACTGTCAGTCACATTAGAAGTTATTTTTGATTATCAGAACATGTTCGTAAGTGTACTTCAAAGACGTGAAAGTTCACTAAACGCAAGCTTCCCATTAAAAAACCGCTAGCTAAATAACATTAGCTAGCGGTTTTTTGTGTTAACGAACGGGTTAGTTTTTAAAGCAGCTGACCTGCTGCTTTAAACAATCTATTCTGCTTTATAAACAGTCTGCCCGCCACGGATGGTTTCAAGCACCTTTGTTTTGTGAATGTCAGACACAGGGATGTCGAAGAGGTTTTGGTCAACCACAATCATGTCAGCAAGTTTGCCAACTTCAATTGAGCCAAGTTTGTCTTCCATGCGCACTTGCCAAGCATTGTTGATGGTGTAGGATTCAATGCTTTCTTCAAGGGTTGGCGCTTCGCAAATATCCGATGGGTCAGGACCAGTGTAGCCAATCATTCTTCTGCGAATTCCAATGTCAATTGACTCAAATGGTGAAGGCTTGCCGTCAGAAACTGGATAGTCAGAGCCTTGCCCATATTTACAACCTGCATTAATAAGAGACTTAACCGGGTAAGGGTTACCAGTCATATTTATGCCAAGATGTTGCTTATACTCTTCGGCGGATACAAAATGCCAGGCACCAGTGGAGTTAATCATTACACCTAATTTTCCAGCACGTTCAATGTCTCCTGGCTGGAAGAATTCACTGTGAGAAAGCGTAACACGCGTGTCGGTGAAGCCTGCGTCACGCAAAGCTTCAGCCATGTCAAGGGCCATCTTGGTGGTGCGGTCGCCAATAGCATGAATGTTGATGTCGAAACCATTTGCAGCCATCATGAGTGCCATACGGTTTGTCTCTTCAGGTGTAAAGTTCGGCTGAATGTCAGCGCCGTTGTCATAAGGATGAGCCATAGCAGCAGTTGCAGACTCTGCAACACCGTCGCCCAAAATTTTGAAAACAGGGAAGCCAAGCTTGTCAGTTGGTTTAAATTTGCTCTTCAGAATGCATGAATCGCTTAACGCCTGCAACATGTCATGCCTGCTCGTGCAAAAATAAAAGCCACCAAAGAAGCGCTGTGGGAATTCGTCACTATTCATGAAGTCTTCGAATTCCTCATTAAGAGAGTTAGTAATAAATTCGTTGTCTCCTAAGTCAGCGAAAGATGTGTAACCTAGGCTTGCAAAGAGGTTTGCTAAGTTAAGCACGCACTGCTTAAAATTTTCTTTTGGGAAATAATCGGCATACTTAGCCAAATCGAAGTAGCACGTTTCAATGCACCTTCCAGTTGGGTTGCCCTCTTCATCACGCACAAAATAGTTTGACCCTGGAGCAATGTCGGGTGTGTTTTTGTCGACCCCTGCAACTTCAAAAGCTTTGTGGTTGCACCATGCACCATGGCAGGATGACGATGCAAGCAAAATGGGCTTGTCGGCGCAAATGGCATCCAAAGCATCCGCATGTGGGTGATAATCAGCAAAAATTGCATCAGTGAAACCCTGGCCAAAATATGCATCGCGGTCTGGGTTAGCATCCACAAATTCTTTTACAGCATCAAGAATGTCCTGTTCTGTTTTGCATCCAGAAAGCATAACGCCAGACGTCCATGCAGCTGCCATAAGTGGGTGAACGTGCCCGTCAATGAAACCTGGCATCATCATTTTGCCTTCAAGGTCTTCTACGTAAGTATTGCTGTCTGCAAGTTTTAGAGCCCCATCGTTGTCTCCAACGTAAACAATTTTGTCGCCCTCAACTGCCACAGCCTCTGCCCACGGGTTTTGTTTGTCCACAGTGTAAATTTTGCCATTGTGAAACACTCTTGTTGCACTCATATGCCACTCCTTTTTGTGTTGGGTGCTAATAATTAACGTGGATTATAGCATACGCTAAACTGCTTTTTGAAACGTTTTTTTTTAACTTAATCGTCCTTGTTTTCGCTCGCAATTTTGGTAGTATAACGCCCATTGAGATGGTCTGGTTTAGCTGGCTTTGTGGTGCGCAACTTTGCCAGTAACTAACCTTAAGTCTAGAAGGAGGCTTAAAATGAATGTTGACTTAATTGTCAAAAATGCAAACGTGCATACCGTGGATGACAAAAACCCAAGCGCAAGTGCGTTTGCCATCAAAGACGGCAGGTTCGTTTTTGTGGGTGATGAGGCAGGGCTTGCGGGCTTTGAGGGCAAAACAATTGATGCTCAGGGCAAATTCATTATGCCAGGGCTCATTGATTCTCATGCTCACATCTCATGTTCGCTGCCAATGTGCCAGTTTAAGTATCCACTAATCGACAAGCGTGGCAAGAAAGCAATGCTTGAAGAGGTGGCTAAAAAAGTTAAAGCCGATGCAGGTCAAAAAGCGCACTTTTTTATGGTGCGTGAGCTTTATTTCCAAGGCGAAGAAATAACGAAAGAAGATTTGGATGCCATTAGCACAACTGAGGGCATTTACTTGCTTGAGTTTGAGCCTCACTGTGGCTGGTGTAATTCTAAGATGCTGGAAATGCTTGGCATTGAAGAAGACACACCTGACCCATGCCCTGGGTATACCTATCTTGTTCGCGACAGCGAGGGCAAGCTTACAGGCAGGATATACGAGGGCTTTTCGTCTGAGGCAATTTTTGCAAACACAGAAGCACTTAGCGATGACTACATTAAGTCAGAAATTAAAAGGCTTGATGCCTACTGCAAGCGAATTGGCATTACAACAATCACTGAATGCGCAATGCCTTGTGCGTTAGAATTCGGTGAGCGTGTTTACAGCTTATTTGCTGAACTTGACCGTGCGGGTGAAATTTCACTAAACGTCAATGGTGCTTATGGTACGCAACTTCCAAAATATTTGCCTGGAATTGTGGACGAACTGAAGCGTTACAACAAGAAATTCAACACCGAGCACCTGCATGTTCGCACGCTAAAACTTTTGATTGACGGCACTTCAGCCATTTCAACAGCTTACATGTTAAAGCCTAGGTACGACAACGGGCTGAGCGGTGGCAAGTTGTGCAGCGAAGAAACTCTTGCTGGTTTAATTAAACAATGCGACGAGTTCGGTTTTGATGTCCACTTGCACGTTATTGGCGACGGAGCAATTCGCATGAGCCTAGATGCTGTTGAAGATGTGCGCAATCAACTTGGCAGACCTTTGAACAGCATAATTACTCTAACTCATGTTGAGCTTTGCTCTGACAAAGACGTGCCACGTTTCAAGGAGCTTGATGTAATTGCCAACTTCACACCTTACTGGATGTCTCCTCCAGAAATTTCAGGTGGTTATGAACACATGCAGAAGGCATTAGGCGAGCGCTTCAGGTATGAATATCGTGTAAAAGACATCATGGATGCAGGAGCCACTGTTACGTTTGGTTGCGACCAAATTGGCATGGACGATGTGTTCATGAATTGGACGCCGTTTTTAGGCATGGAGGTTGGTGTGCTTCGCAGGTACACGCCCAAGACGCTAAATGCCGACTATAGCGGTGCTACAGATTATGCTCTGACTCCAGAGCAGTCGGTAACCCTAGAAGACATGATTAAAGGCTACACCATTAATGGTGCCAAGCAACTTGGTGATGAGGCAAACAGAGGCTCAATTGAAGAGGGCAAAATTGCCGATTTCTTGGTGTTGCCCGAAGACATTTTGGCAAGGAATGTTGAAGGCATCTCACACATTGAACCTGATGAAGTGTACTTCAAGGGAGTGAAAGTTCATTAAGCTCAAGCCATCCGTTTTAAAAACCGCTAGCTGAATAACACTAGTGTGCCGACCCCCAAAAGTTAGACTAGAAATCTAGCGATTGGGGGTC
>CAYVDR010000156.1:0-3908 GCA_964450625.1 uncultured Senegalimassilia sp. | reverse complement strand
AATTTTTAGACTGGTTGAACAAAAAATTTATGACATTCGCGAATGGGAAGCGGGCAACACGCGCCGTCAGCGTCGCACGTATTGGTGCTTGTATGTTGTGTCATTCATTGTAATGGCATTTGCTTCGTTTATTGTCTACCCGCTAAACGGTGCCTCACTTGTTTGGTCTGTTGACGGCATGGAGCAGTTTTACCCCTACTTTGTTTACGAAGGGCAGTGGCTTCGCGAAATTGCAAGCAACATTGCCTCTGGTAATTTTTCAGTTCCCATGTGGGCATTCGATTTGGGCTATGGGGCGGACATCTTTGCTGAAATGGATGTGTTCTTCGACCCGCTAAACCTGCTTTCAGGCATTTGCCCCGAGCGCTACAGCGAGTGGTTGTTTCAGTTCCTTGTTGTGTTTCGCCTGTTTTTGGCAGGCTGGGCGTTCTCGCTTTTTTCGCTTCACTTCAAAAACTTGCGCTACTGCACACTGCTTGCTTCACTTGTTTACGCACTAAGTGGCACAGCACTAAGCGCCACACACTGGCCAGGTTCAACGTGGCCGCTCATTTTATTCCCACTTTTGCTTTTAGGCGTTGAGAAAATTCTCGACGGCAAGCAACCCTACTTGTTTGTAATAACGTCTGCATTTTTCTTCGCTATTTCCTGGTACTTTGCCTATATGGCATGCATTTTCCTAATTATTTATTGTGCTGCACGTGTTGTGCTGAAATTGAAGAAGGAAAACAAGTTAAATGTGCGCAACTTTTTGTTGTGGGCAGCCCGCCTGGCGTGGCTTTTCATTATTGGTGCTGCACTGGCTGGCATTGCGCTTTGGCCAATGCTAACCGACCTTGCAACAAACGAACGCGCACGCAATGTTGAAACCGTTGTGCCGCTGGTTTATTCATTTACCTATTACATGGACGCGCTTACTGCCCTTATTGGTACTGCAAGTGTTGGCAGCGACTGCTTCATTGGCTTTGGCGGCTTTGCATTTTTGGCATGCATCTTGATGCTTGTTAGCAAAAAAGAGGGCAAACTTTTAAAAGTAACACTTATTGCCATGTTGGCAATTTTGTTTATTCCGGCATGCGGAAGTGCGCTAAACGGGTTTAACTATGCCACAAACCGGTGGGTGTGGGCGTTTGCGCTGTTAGTGTGCATGATACTTGCCAAGCAAATTCCAAATTTGTTGCACCCGCAATGGAAAAGCGTGCGCATCATGGTAATTGCATCGTGCTTGTTTGTTGTTGCTGTTTTTGTGTTGCCATGGATGCGCAATGAAAAAACAGTTGCAGCATGCGTTGTGTTAATGGCTGCCCTTGCGGTGTGCGCACAGCGCTATACAACGGAGCACACGAAGCGCACAATGCTCTCGCTAGTGCTTTTGTGTAGCATTGTTGTGAACGCCTTTTACTTCACCTGCCCTGAAATTAGCGGCACAGCAAAAGAAACACCTGCTATTGGTACAATGTACTCAAAATTAACAACCGATTCTTGCGATTGGGCAGTTGCAAAAGCCACAGAAGAAAATGGCGACTCCAACAACACTGACTGGCGCTATGATGCCGACCCTGCATGTGGCGACAGGCCTCGCAATAACAGTCTTACACTAGGGCTTTCAGGCATCGATTTCTACAACAGCTTGTACAACGGCAAGGTTGACAAATTCCATACAGAACTTGGGCTTGCGCAAGGTGGCATAAATTTCTCGTACCAAAATTTAACAGCGTCAACAATGACAGAAATTCTTTGCGGTGTTAAATACTACATGGTGCCATCGGGCAAGGCGCGTGCACTTTATGGTTATGGCAGCACACCATGCTTCTCAACAAGAATTCGCGGGCAACTGTTCGATGTTTATAAAGCTGAAAACACGCTGGGCAAGGCGTTTACGTACAGCTCATGCATTCCAAAAAGTGAATACGACAAATTAACCCCGCTTCAGCGCCAGGAAGCACTTTTGCAAGCTGTTGTTGTGGATGACACCCAAACAAACCAAACAGGTGTTAGCGAAACACAGCCTGAAATAACGTCGCAAAGCGTTGACTTTAAGGCTGAAGAAACCGTTAACCCAGCAAACGCAGGCACTACAGAAAAGAACGTCTACGTTAATGAAAACTCAATTGTGGTGTTGAAGGAAAACTCCAGCGTAACACTAACTTTTAACGGTGTTGCAAATTCCGAGACATACATTAACCTTCAAAACTTTAAACTTAACCCTTACACCCCGTTTGACGTGGCAAGCACAAAAACAAAGTTCACGGGCGATGAACCCTCGCTTACCGACCAACTTTCCAACATGAAAAACATGATGAAATGGGTAAGCCCAACAACAATTAAAGTTATTTTCGCGTCCGATGGGCAAAGTGCACAGCGCACAATCTCAACGCCTACGCCAAGCAATCACATGTATGGCAGCAAAGATGACTGGACAATTAGCATGGGCTACACCGAGAAAGCCCAAACAAAAATTACTATCACGTTCGATAAAGTTGGTGAATACACGTTTGATGATTTAAGTGTTGTTTGTCAGCCAATGTCTAATGTGGACGATTACGTAAATGAATTAAACGAAACGCCAGTTACGAACTACACCGAAAGCACGAATTGCATCTCTGCCCATGTTGATGCAAGTGAAACTAAGGTTGTGTACTTTAGCACACCTTATACAAACGGCTGGTCTGCCACAGTCGACGGCAAGCCTGCAGAAATTACTCGCGCAAACACAGCGTTTATGTGCGTTAGTGTTGATGCTGGCTCGCATGACATTGAGCTGCACTTTGAATCGCCTGGCATTAAACAAGGGGTTGCCACAACCGTGCTTGGCATTGTTGCGTTTGTAGGTCTAGTGGTGTTTCGTCGCATAAGACGGGGGCGAAAATAATGGTGCCTTTTAACATTCCGCCACGCCTTGACACGTCAATCGCAAACATGGTAGACGCAGCTAAAAGTGGGCATTTATGTGGCGATGGTCCTTACACAAAACGCTGCCATGCGTGGCTTGAGAAGCACACTGGTGCGCAAAAAGTACTTCTAACAACCAGCGGCACTGCATCGCTAGAAATGGCTGCAAGGCTTTGTAACCTGAGTACAGGCGATGAAGTAATAATGCCAAGCTTTACGTTTTCATCAACGGCAGACGCTGTAATTATGTGCGGCGCTGTTCCCGTTTTTGTTGACATTCGCCCAGACACCATGAACATAGATGAAACAAAAATTGAGGCTGCAATAACGTCTAAGACGAAGGCAATTTTTGTAGTGCACTACGCTGGTGTTTCTTGCGACATGGATGCAATTATGCAAATTGCCAAGGTGCACAACTTACTTGTTGTTGAAGATGCTGCCCAATGCCTTATGGCAACTTACAAGGGGCGCGCGCTTGGCACAATAGGCAACTTTGGGTGTTTTTCGTTTCATGAAACAAAAAACTATGCCATGGGCGAGGGTGGTGCGCTTTTAATTCGTGATGCAGCGAACAATGAAGCCGCCGAGATTATGCGCGAAAAAGGCACAGATAGGGCTAAATTTTTCCGCGGGCAAGTTGATAAATACCGCTGGGTTGATTATGGTTCAAGTTACCTTCCCGCCGACATTAATGCAGCTTACTTGCTTGCGCAGCTTGATGAAGCAAATGAAATAAACGAAAACAGGCTTGCAACTTGGCACAAATACTACAAAAGTTTTGAACCGCTTGCGCACAAGGGCAAAGTTGAGCTGCCGCACATTCCAAAAGATTGCATGCATAACGCGCATATTTTCTACTTAAAGTGCAAAAACCTTCAGGTGCGCACTGCTTTTATTAGCCATCTTAAAAAGTGCGGGGTACAGGCAACATTTCACTATGTGCCGCTGCATTCAGCACCTGCAGGCAAAAAATATTGCCGCTTTGTTGGCAAAGATGTGTACACAACGAAAGAAAG
>CAYVDR010000155.1:0-3930 GCA_964450625.1 uncultured Senegalimassilia sp. | reverse complement strand
GAATGTAAAAAAGATGGCTTTATTTACGTTCCTGACAACTTGGTTGAAGAATACAAAAACAATGAAGATTGGAAATTCCTTGCTAGCCAGTTTAAGGGCTTAAGCGAGCTTCCACAAGATGAAAATAACGAGACTGACAGCAAGTAGCCAATCGTAAACTTACGTTTCACAAGTAAGTCATTTTGCTTGCGTCTGCAAGGCAAAATACACTTTTTAGCCCTAACATTTAGTTATTTTTGCCGTATGTAGTGTTTTGTCTATTTGTTTTACTTGCATGTGGTAACCTTGCATTGCTTGAAAAACGCAAGCAAATTGTAAACATTTCTTCACACAGATTGGGGCAGCATGCAAGCAGCAATTGACAAGTTCTTTAAAATTAGCAAGCGCAAAAGTTCGCTTGGTACCGAGGTAATGGCGGGTTTAACCACGTTTTTAACGATGGGCTACATTATTGCCGTCAACCCAACAATGCTAAACGAGGCGGGCATCCCGTTTAACGCAGCACTTACAGCCACATGTTTTGGTGCTGCAATCATGACAGCGGCCATGGGTTTAATTGCAAACCGTCCAATTGCACTTGCGTCTGGCATGGGCATTAACGCCATTGTTGCCTATTCACTTTGCGGCTCTCTTGGCGTTGACTGGCGTGTTGCCATGGGTGTCATTTTTGTTGAGGGCATTTTAATTCTGCTGCTTGTTTTGTGTGGCTTGCGCGAGGCGGTTATGAATGCAATACCCGTGCCGCTGCGGCAAGCCATTGGCATTGGCATTGGTTTGTTTGTGTCGTTCATTGGCCTTAAGGGCGGCGGCATTTTGGCTGACGATTCCTCAACACTAATTACAATGGGCAGCCTCACAACACCTGCGGCAATTGTGTCATTGGTCTCCATTATTCTTGCCATAGTTCTAACGGTGCGCAAAGTAAAAGGCGGGCTTTTAATTTCTGTTGTTGTTGCAACAATTGTAGGCATCCCACTTGGCGTTACCCCACTTCCAACTGAATTTAACTTCGTGCCCGATTTCAGCGCATTTGCAGCCCCATTCCAAGAATTGCCAAACGGTGGTGGCATGGCAATTGTGCAAGTGTTTGTGCAACCTATTCTTCTAATGTTTGTGTTCAGCTTGCTTATGAGCGACTTTTTCGACACAATGGGCACAATGATGGCAGTGGCACAACAGGGTGACTTCGTGGACAAAGACGGCAACGTTGCTAACACTCGTGAAATCTTACTTGTTGACTCCGCAGCCGCTGCAATTGGTGGCTTTACAGGTGCAAGCTCCGTAACATCATTTGCAGAATCAACATCGGGTGCTGCAGCTGGTGCTCGCACAGGCTTTAGCAACATCGTTATTGCTGTTGCATTTATGGTTTGCGCATTCTTGGCACCAATCATTGGCATGGTTTCAACTTCTGCAACATGCGGTGCGCTTGTAATTGTTGGTTACTTAATGATGAGCGACATTGTAAAAATTGACTGGTCAAGTGCTGCTTCAGCAATTCCTGCATTCATTACAATCATGGGCATTCCATTTACATACTCAATCACAGACGGCATTGGCTTTGGCTTCATTGCCTACGTTATTGTGAAACTTGCTCAAGGCAAACCTGGCGACATTAAGCCTTTAATGTGGGTTGTTACACTGGCATTTCTTGCTAGCTTCATAGCGTTTTCTTAAAACAGAAAACGGGAAGTTATTAACGAGTTTCTAAAAGGAATTGCATGTCGCTTATTGTTTGTAAATTTGGGGGTACGTCCGTTGCAAGTCCCAAGCGCATTCAAATGGTTGCTAAAAGGCTTATTGCTAAAGCGCAAGCAGGGCATAAGGTTGTGGCAGTTGTGTCTGCCATGGGCAAAACAACCGATGAACTTGTTGGTCTTGCAGCATCGCTAAACGAAAACCCGCCAGCGCGCGAGATGGATCGCTTGCTGTCAACGGGTGAGCAAGTGTCAATGACGCTGCTTGCAATGGCAATTGAAGCGCACGGGTTTCGTGCGAAAAGCTTCACAGGCAGGCAAGCTGGCATTGAAACCACAACGGAGCATAACCGTGCAAAAATTGTTATGGTAAACAACCATCGTGTGCAAGAGGCACTGGACAAAGGCATAATTGCCATTGTTGCAGGCTTTCAGGGGGTTGACAGTGCAGGCGATGTAACAACGCTTGGGCGTGGTGGCTCCGACACAACAGCAGTGGCTGTGGCACACGGGCTTGGTGCTGATGTCTGCGAAATTTACAGTGATGTTTGTGGCGTATACACCGCCGACCCGCGCATTTGCCCACGAGCCAAAAAACTCGACGTCATAAACTACGACGACATGCTTGAACTTTCCAGTGCTGGCGCAGGCGTTTTGCAAATGCGCGCCGTGGAGTTTGCACGCAAGTTTGGCGTCGTTATTCACTCACGCTCAGCATTTTCGAAAGAGGAAGGCACATATGTAAAGGGGGATGCCGCCATGATGGAAGAAGCTGAAATTACAGGCATTGCACACGACACGTCGGAAGTGAAGTTTACCATTCGTGGTGTGCCGGACACTTCAGGTGTTGCTGCAAAGCTGTTTAGTGCACTTGCGGGAGACCAAGTTAGCGTCGACATGATCATTCAAAACATATCGCAAGCAGGCATTACAGACATAAGCTTCACGTGCCCAGGGGCTGATGAAGCACGTGCAAAGCAAACTGTTGAGCAAGTAATGCAAGCAGTGAATGCAACGGAATACAACATAGACGACGACATTGCAAAGGTTAGCATTGTTGGCACTGGCATGAAATCAAGCCCAGGCGTTGCTGCAAAAGCATTCAGCACGCTGGGCAAAAACAACATAAACATCCTGGCAATTTCAACGTCGCCCATTAGGCTTTCGGTTGTTGTTGATGCTGCGCAAACAGCCGCTGCGGTGCGCTGCTTGCACACGGCTTTTGGGCTAGACTCCGACAGCGTGTTTGAAGAAACGCAGCTTTCCGCTGCTGAAGTTGAAGCAAAAATGAAGAAGGGAAGGTAGGGCTTACTATGGCTTGGACAAAACAAATGCCAAAAAACCCTTGCGTTGCAGTTTGTGGTGCAACGGGGGTTGTGGGTGCTGAATTTTTGCAGGTGCTGCATGATCTAGATTTTCCAGCAAGCGAAGTGCGTGCGCTTGCATCTGCCAAAAGTGTTGGCAAGAAACTGGATTTTAAAGGCTGTGGCAAAGTTGCTGCAGGTGAACTTACAGTCGAAGAAATGACAGAAGCAAGTTTTGAAGGCGTTGACATTGCGCTGTTTAGTGCTGGTGCTTCTGTTTCTAAGCAAATGGCAGATGCTTGCACAAACGCAGGTGCTGTTATGATTGACAACTCCAGCGCATTTCGCATGAGCGAGGAAGTGCCGCTTTGCGTGCCCGAGGTAAACCCTGAAGTAGCAAGCGAGCACAATGGCATTATTGCAAACCCAAATTGCTCGACAATTCAAATGGTTGTTGCGCTGGCACCTCTGGCAAAAATAGCTCCGCTAAAACGTGTGGTTGTGTCAACTTACCAAGCTGCTTCAGGTGCTGGTGTGGCCGCCATGAACGAGCTTTACAACCAAACCCGCAGCTTTTTAGATGGCGAAAGCTTTGAACCTAAAGCATTTAGCGACCAGATTGCTTTCAACATTATTCCGCACATCGATGTATTCTTGGATGATGCTTCCACAAAAGAAGAATGGAAAATGGTTGTTGAGTCTAAAAAAATTATGGGAATGTCTAAGCTTGGTGTTGCTGCAAACTGTGCACGTGTGCCAGTTTTGCGCTGCCATGCCGAATACATTAACGCAGAGTTTGAAAGTGCCATAACACCTGCACAAGCCCAAGCAGCATTTAAGGCTGCACCTGGCATTACGCTAATGGACAACCCTGAAACAAACACCTACCCAATGCCTGGGCTTTTGGCAGGCACAAACGATGTTTATGT
>CAYVDR010000154.1:0-3937 GCA_964450625.1 uncultured Senegalimassilia sp. | reverse complement strand
ACGGCGGCAGGCCTTGCGGTTCTGCGTTTAAAACGTTCACACTTGTAACATCGCTGGAAGAAAAAATTAGCCCGTCAACAACCGTTGACTGCTCATCGCCAGCAACAATCACAGACACAGAATACACAGGCAACAACACGCTTAAAAACATCGACAACATAAACTATGGCACGCGCACCATTGCACGCGCGTTCGCGGTTTCGTCAAACACTGGTTTTGTGCGCTTGCAAATGGCAATGGGCACGCAAAAAGTTATTGACACTGCAAAGAAAATGGGCATAACGTCCACGCTTGAGGCAAACCCATCACTTACGCTGGGGCAATCGAACGTTACAATGCTTGACATGTCTAATGCCTATGCAGTAATTGCAAACGGTGGCAAAAAATACGACGCCACACCAATTTTGAAAATTTACGACAAGTCAGACAACTTGATTGTTGACAACACAAACCCTGCTGGTGAACAGGTTATTTCTGCTGAAATTGCCCATGCTGCCACAGAAGTCATGAAAACTGTTGTTAACACATCCGAGGGCACAGGCTATGAAGCTAAGCTTTCAAGCGGGCAAGAAGTGGCTGCAAAAACTGGTACGTCAAGTTCTTACCACGACATTACATTCTGTGGCATAACCCCGCAGCTTTCCGTTGCAATTTGGTTTGGCGACCCATCAAACCAAGAAACGCTGCCTTCGCACTTAAGTGCAGCCGATGTGTTTGCAAACTTCATGAACGAGTACCTAACGGGCAAAGAAACCCAAACATTCCCCGATGCAGGCGACCCTGAATACAGCCCATTTTCTAACAACACATACCATGTGTATGCAACAACGCAGGGCTACAGTTCATCGTCGTCTAACAGCAGCAATAACAGCAACAGTTATAACTCAAACAACTATAATTACGGCTACAGCTACAACAACTCGTCATCAAGCAGCAACACTTACAGCTACAATAATTCGTCGAGCAATTCAAGCTCTAGTTCAAACAGCACGGGTACTGGTACTAACACTGGCACTTCCACAGGCACGGGTACTGGCACTGGTACGTCAACTGGCACAGGAACGGGAACATCCACTGGCACTAACGCTACTGGCGGGGGCGGTGGAGGCTCTGGCGGGGGCACTACAGGTGGCACAACGCAGTAACGCTTTAAATTTGTAAGGTAAGGTTTTAAACATATGACAAAAAAGGTTTTAGGTAAATTTGCAACATTTGCTTTTGTAGGCGCTCTTTCGCTTTGCATGCTTGCAGGTTGCAGTTCGTTGCAGTTCGGCACACAAAACAGCCAGCAAACACAGGCACAACAGGAAAGTCGTGCCTACATGTCGAAAATTAACCAAGCAATGGACGACTTAAACACTCGCTTGGAAAGTTTCACGGAAGCGGTGTCGCGTGGTGATGTTGTGTCCATGCGCACGCAAGCTGACAATGCTTACAAAGCCCTTGACACCATTAGCACTACCGATGCACCTGAGGCTTTGCAAAGCGTGAAGCAAAGCTATGTCGATGGCACGAACAGTTTGAAATCCGCGCTGGATGGCTACATTACCCTTTACACTGAAATTGAAAGTGCAACAAATTCTCAAGCATTCGATTGGTCAAGCTACGCTAGCAAGCTTGCAGAAATTAAAAGCGCTTACGATGCAGGCATTTCCAAATTGCAAGAAGCCGACAAAGCTGCATCTGCAATGTAGCGGTTACTTTGCGTTCAACATTAATAAGTCCACTTTTTGAAAGGCTAATAAATGGCAGGTTTTCTATCTAAACTTCTTACGCTTGGTGAAGGCAAGCAAATGAAAAAATACCAGGCTGTGGTTCGTCAAATTAACGAACTTGAGCCTGAAATGCAGGCAAAGTCAGATGAGGAATTGCGTGAAGTTACTGTAACGCTAAAAAAGGAACTTGAAGAAGGCGCAAAGCAGAAGGACGTTTTACCTCGCGCTTTTGCTGCTGTGCGCGAAGCTTCTGTGCGTACCATTGGGCTGCGGCACTTTGATGTACAGCTTATTGGTGGCATGGCACTTGATGGCGCACAAATTGCTGAGATGCGCACAGGTGAAGGTAAAACGCTTGTGTCTACGCTGGCAGGTTATTTAAACGCTTTGCAAGGCAAAGGTGTGCACATTGTTACCGTAAACGATTATTTGGCACGCCGCGACAGCGAATGGATGGGGCGCGTTTACAAGTTTTTAGGCATGACAGTGGGCATTGTGCAAAACGGCATGAAACCACCTGAGCGTCGCGCTGCTTATGCGTGCGACATCACCTACGGCACAAATTCGGAATTTGGCTTTGACTATTTGCGCGACAACATGGTAACGCAGGCGGAAGCACGCGTGCAGCGCGGGCATTACTTCGCAATTGTGGACGAGGTCGACTCCATTTTAATCGACGAAGCCAGAACGCCACTAATCATTTCTGGTGCTGGCACACAGGCAGCTGACACATACGCTAAGTTTGCGCGCGTTATGCCCATGCTTCATGAAGGCGCCGATTTCGAAATGGACGAAGCTAAGAAAACAATCAACACCACTGAATCGGGTTTGGCGCGCATTGAAACTGCCCTTGGCATTGACGACATTTATGCCGACCCATCGGGTGAGCTTGCAAACCACTTGCAACAGGCCTTGAAAGCGCAATTTTTGTTTCACCGCGATGTTGATTACGTCGTTTCTGGTGGTGAAGTTAAAATTGTTGACGAATTTACAGGCCGCATAATGGAAGGCAGGCGCTGGTCGGAAGGCTTGCACCAAGCAGTTGAAGCAAAGGAACACGTAAACGTTAAGGAAGAAAACCAAACGCTTGCAACAATTACGCTTCAAAATTACTTCCGCTTGTATGAAAAGCTGTCTGGCATGACAGGCACAGCCATGACGGAGGATTCAGAGTTTAGACAAATTTACAAGTTGCCTGTTGTTGCAATTCCACCAAACCGCGAGGTTAAGCGTAAAGACTTAAACGACCTTGTGTACCGCACGGTTGATGGCAAGTTTAATGCTGTGGCAGACGATGTTGCCGAGCGTCATGCAAACGGGCAGCCCTGCCTTATTGGCACGGTTTCAATTGAAAGCTCCGAAAAGCTTTCGCGCTTGCTGGACAAACGCGGCATTCCTCACGAAACGCTAAACGCGAAGCACCATGAACGCGAAGCCCACATTATTGCACAGGCAGGCCGTGTGGGTGCTGTAACAATTGCAACGAACATGGCTGGTCGTGGTACGGACATTTTGCTTGGCGGCAACCCTGATGTTTTGGCTGACGATGTGTTGCTCTCGCAAGGCTTGAACCCAACGCTTGAGCCAGGGCAAGTTGTTCTAAACGAAGAGGGCGAAGTGGATGAAAGTGCACTTCCAGCGCCAACAAAACAGCAGCGTGACAGTGCACTTGCACAGGCAAAAGAAACTTGCGAAAAAGAAAACAAGAAAGTTATTGAAGCTGGCGGCTTGTGTGTTATTGGCACTGAGCGCCACGAAAGCAGGCGTATTGACAACCAGTTACGCGGGCGTTCTGGCAGGCAAGGCGACCCAGGTTGCACGCAGTTTTATCTTTCGCTTGAAGACGATTTAATGCGCCTGTTTGGCGGCGAGCGCATAGATAAAATTGCTGACATGATGAAGAAACAAAGCATGCCAGACGACATGCCAATTCAAGCTTCCATGGTGTCAAAAGCAATTGAGTCGGCACAGCGCCAAGTTGAAACAATGCACTTTGCAGCGCGTAAAAACGTTCTTGAATACGACGACGTTATGAACTTGCAGCGCAAAGCAATCTATGACGAGCGCAATGCAATTTTGGACGGCAAGGACATGGGTGAGCGCATTCCTGAAATGATAAGCGATTCGGCAAATGCAATTGTTGAAGCTAATTGCCCTGCTAAACTGCCAAGTGACGACTGGGACAAAAAGGCTGTTGACATGTGGGTTAACAACATGTGTGG
>CAYVDR010000153.1:0-3941 GCA_964450625.1 uncultured Senegalimassilia sp. | reverse complement strand
TTTTGCTACACTAGCCGCAATAACTCGGGTCTGTAGTTGCGGGCATTATGCCCTAACCCATGGCAGATGCGGTCAAAAGGGTCCACGTAAGCTGTTTTACAGGTGAGCATGGCGTATCCTAGATGTAAGTCGCACCCCCTGTTTCACCAGCAACAAGGTGTTGCTGCAGGGGAGATGGTTGCGCGCAAGCAAAGCCACAGTGTGCGGGTGTGGGGGCAAAAACTAGGTCAGCCGGGTTTAAATTTGTTAGTTTAACCACATGAAGGGGTTTTAATGAAACAGTTAACGCGCATTTCTTTAGTTGGCATCTTCGCAATTTTTGCTTGTTCAATGCTTTTGCTTGCAGGGTGCTCGCAAGAGCCTTCCACATACACCCCAAGCACTAAAGCCGCACAAGTTTCAAAGCCAACAATTGCAAACGATGGTGTTTTGCGCGTTGGGGTAAACGCTAACAATGCGCCACTTGCAGGGCAGTCGTCAAGTTCGCAAAAAGTTGTGGGTATAGACGTTGACATAGCTGCTGCAATAGCCGATGAACTGGGGCTTTCGCTTGAAATTGTTGATGTTTCAACAGATGCATCAGGTGCGCTTACGCAAGGCACGGTGGACATGGTAATGGGCATTAGCAAAACCGATTCAGCAACGTCGTTTTGGAAGTCTGACGTTTATTTGCCTAGCGCAGTTGCATTATTTGCGCAATCTTCCAATACTGCAACTCCCACAAACGAAGCTTCCACACGCATTGGCGTGCAAGTGTCATCTAACAGTGCCTGGGTTACAACAAATGAGTTTTCAAACGCTGAAGCCGTTGCAAGCAGCGACTTAAAAAGCGCGTTTTCATCGCTGCAATCGGGTTCGGTAAACTACGTTGCTGCCGATGCAGTTGTTGGTACATACGTTGCTAAAAATGCCTCAATTGACACAAATATTGTTGGCATTCTCCAAAGCCAAAGTGGCTATTGCGTGGGAGTGTTAGACGGCAACACACAACTTAAACAGGCCATTGCAACCGCGCTTGCAACAATCTCTTCCAATGGTGTCTCCGATGTAATTCAGAAAAAATGGCTTGGGAAGAAGATGGATTTAAGCAGCGCTAAAGTTGTTGGCAGCGCTGCATCAAATGCGTCAAGCGACACGCAGGAAATTGCCGCATCGCAAGATGAAATAAATTCAAACAGTACTTCAAGTTCCAATAATTCCACCTCAAGCAGCACAAATTCAACCACAACGGGCACTACAAGCTCAAATTCAACTTCAACAAGCACATCTTCGAACTAGCGCAAGTCAAACGTGGCAGCGCAAGTCAAACAAATATGCAAAGAAGGCTTTAGCGATTTAGGTTTTGCAAAAGTTGATACAAGTCGTGCTGCTCGCACGGGCATTGGCGAAGTTGTTTACGGCAGCGGTAAGGGCGCAAAACAAATTGCAAGCATATGCGAAGCACTTAGCAGTTCTGGTCAAACATGTGTGCTTGTAACCCGTCTAAGCCCAAAGAAAGCAACAAAGGTAAAGCGCAAACTTAAAGCCAAGCAACTTAAGTTTCATTACGACCGAAATTCGAAGCTTGGAATTTGTGGTAAAAAACCAACCCCAACTAGCAGTGCCTACATAGTTGTTGCTTGCGCTGGTACATCCGATTTATATTGCGCCGAAGAAGCTGCAACAACAGCCGAAGTTTTAGGTACGCGCGTTGTTCGGCTGTTTGATGTTGGCGTGGCGGGAATCCACCGCTTGCTTGCACACAAGGAAGAAATTGCAAATGCTGTATGCATTGTTGCTGTAGCTGGCATGGATGGTGCATTGCCAAGCGTTATTGCTGGTATTTCGCCTGCCCCAGTTATTGCAGTGCCAACATCGGTTGGTTATGGCGCAAGTTTCAAAGGTTTGTCTGCGCTGCTTGCAATGTTGAACAGTTGTGGCTCGGGGGTTAGCGTTGTAAACATTGACAACGGTTTTGGCGCAGGTTTTCAAGCGCACTTAATTGCTAACCAAACTGTTTGCCCCACGGCAACAAATGGCAAAGTGCTTAGCTTAAACCTGACTCAAAGTGCAACACGCAACCAAATTCTAAGTAGCATTTTGTTACAACTACCTGGGGGGTCTTTTGAGAATTTGCTTGAGAGCGCAAAGGCGGCAGGCATCCCCAATGCTCACCACCACAATATACATGAGGTTAACAAAACAATCTGCAACCTTAAAATCAGCGAAGACGTACGCAACCACATGCTTCAAATCTACGACATACTTGCAAATGCCGAAGCTTGTGCGCATGGTGTTGATGTTTGCGAAACGCATTTTCATGAAGTTGGTGAGGGAAAACGTATTTTAAACACCCTGGTCATATGCCTGGCAATTGAACAGTTGGCTCCAAAAAAAATTGTTTCAACACCTGTACAAACTGGCATGGGCAAAATTAAGTGTGCCCATGGTGAACTTGAAATTCCAGCTCCGGCAACAAAGGCTATTGTTGAACGTGGCATTCCCACCTGTAAAACGAAGCTTGCTGGCGAGTTGCTTACGCCAACAAGCGCAGCAATTATTCTGCATTATGTGGATGAATTTATAGATGGCGAATTTGTTTAAAAATTTGTTATTGAACAGCCAAAATAAACTTTTGGCGTATTAGAAGCTACACGGAAATTAGGTGGCAGTGAAACAGAAGGGGAGTTGCTTTATGAATGAGAAAACGAAGCCCGCCGCTTTGCGCGCAAGTTTGCGCTTGTCGCGCGTGCGCGACAAGCTAAAAGCGCATGGCGCGCAGGCATTTCTTGTTCGTGATACGTCAAACATTGCATGGGCTACAGAATTCGATAATGTTTTTGACACGGAGCGCGCCCATGCGCTTTTAATAGAGCCAAGTAACGCAACACTGCACACAGACTCGCGCTATGCAAACGCAGCGCGCAAAGCGGCGGGTGCTAGCGGCGGCAGTGTTACTGTAGACGATGCGCGCAAAAGCCACGCCGCCTGGACGGCGGCGGCACTTGAGCACATTGGCAATTCAGAAATTGCCAATGCATCAAGTGCAAATTTAGCGCTCATGATTGAAGACGACATTACCCTAGCTGAGTGCAGAGCGCTAAATTTGGCTTTTGCGCGCCATGCGGCTGGCAAGCGCGTTGAACTTAATGAAACCAGTGACATCATTCGCCAACTTCGTGCTGTAAAAGATGATGACGAAATTGAACGCATGCAAAAAGCCCAAGCAATAACAGATGCAGCGTTTGAGCATATTATTGATTTCATGCGCCCTGGCATGACGGAGCGCGAAGTGCAGGTGGAGCTTGACATGTGGATGCTTACGCATGGCGCGAGTGGCCTTGCTTTCGAAACCATTGTGGCAACAGGTGCTAATGCTGCAAACCCGCATGCAATTGCAGGTGATACGCCGCTTGAGGCGGGGCAGGTTGTTGTCATGGATTTTGGCGCGCGCGCGTGCGGCTATTGCTCTGACATGACTCGCACAGTTTTTATTGGTACACCTACACCAGAACTTAAGCATGCCTACGACGTGCTTCGCCGTGCCAACGAACAAGTTGAGGCGGTCCTTAAGCCTGGAATGACAGGCGCACAAGCGCAACAAATTGCTGATGGCGTTCTTGAAGCTGGCGGCTTTGGTGGCAAAATGGGTCACTCTCTTGGGCACGGTGTTGGGCTTGACATTCACGAGCTACCAAACCTAAACAGTAAAAACGACACAGAACTTGTGCGGGGCAATGTTGTAACAGTTGAGCCAGGCATTTATATTGCTGGCGAATTTGGAATGCGTCTTGAAGATTTTGGCGTCATCACAAATGACGGCTTTAATGTGTTTACAAAGTCAACGCATGACATGATTGTAATTTAGTTCCTGGTAGTTTTACTTTCTTCGCTTTTAATTTCTGCTTAGGGCTTTCCCCTAATTTCTGCGGCAATTTACCCTCTAAAGCCCTGCTGAAGTA
>CAYVDR010000152.1:0-3947 GCA_964450625.1 uncultured Senegalimassilia sp. | reverse complement strand
TTTTTCTGAAAACATGCCTGCTTTGTTCGCGTGAAGCAATTTTTAGGTTAATATGTTTTTAGTTTACGGCTTAAATAAGTTAGGTGGTTTTATGCCAAACAATTACAAATACAAACGCGTTTTGCTAAAGCTTTCGGGTGAAGCGCTTGCTGGTAATCTGGGTTTTGGAATTGACCCTAAAGTTGTTGATGCTTTGGCGGACGAAATTGTAGAAGTTGTTAATGGTGGCGTTCAGCTGGCAGTTGTTGTTGGTGGCGGTAACATTTTTCGCGGGCTTGCAGGCAGTGCTAGCGGCATGGACCGCGCACAAGCCGACTACATTGGCATGCTTGCCACGGTAATGAATGCGTTGGCATTACAGGATGCATTTGAGCGCCGCGGTGTTTACAGCCGCGTGCAAAGCGCAATTTCTATGCGCGAAGTTTGCGAGCCATACATTCGCCGCCGCGCGCTTCATCATTTGGAAAAGGGTAGGGTTGTTATTCTTGCAGCTGGCACTGGCAACCCTTATTTCACAACAGACACTACTGCAGCCCTTCGCGCCTGTGAGCTTGATGTTGACGTTTTAATGAAGGCCACAAAAGTTGATGGTGTTTACGACAGCGACCCAAAGAAGAACCCAAACGCAAAGCGTTATGAAACCATTGAATATATGGATGTCATTTCGCAGGGTTTAAATGTTATGGACACAACAGCAACAAGTTTGTGCATGGACAACTCAGTGCCAATGATAGTGTTTAACTTAACAGTTCCAGGCAACATTTCGCGAGCGTTGTGTGGCGAACGTGTTGGAACTGTGGTCGAATAAAATTATAAGGAGTTTATTGTGGTAGATGATGTTTTAAAAACTGCTGAAGACAAAATGCAAGGTGCAATTAAAAATTTGCAAAACGCTTTTTCAAGCGTTAGGACTGGGCGTGCAAACGCAATGGTTTTAGACAAAATTAACGTTGATTATTATGGTGTTCCAACGCCAATTAACCAGGTTGCTGCTATTAAAACACCAGACGCTCACATGTTAGTTGTTGAGCCTTGGGACAAAGGCATGTTAAGCGCAATTGAACATGCCATTGTTGCAAGTGATTTAGGTGTTACACCCAACAATGACGGTTCAATTTTGCGTCTTCCATTCCCACAGCTTACAGAAGAGCGCAGGCGCGATTTAGTGAAAAAGTGTAAGGAATACGCTGAAGAGGCTCGCGTGGCTGTACGTGCGGTGCGTCGCGATAGTAATGCTCAAATTTCAAAGCTTGTTAAAAACGAAAACTTACCAGAGGACGATGAGCACCGCGCGGAAGACCAAATTCAAAAGCTAACCGACAAGTTTATAAAGAAAATTGAAGAAGTGTTAAAAAATAAAGAAGCTGAAGTGATGGAAATTTAAACATAGCCATCAGTTCAGTTTCTTTTTTTGTTCTAAGGCTTTAAATTGAACAAAACACTTGATTACATTTTTCCAAACCCGCCTAAAGGGCTAAGCGTGCGCTCACTTGACGTTCAGCGCATTCCAAAGCATGTTGCGGTCATCATGGATGGCAACGGCAGGTGGGCAAAAAAGCGTGCTCTAAACCGGCTGCGTGGGCATAACGCTGGCATTGAGGCTGTGCGCGAAACAATTCGCTGCGCATCCGATTTAGGCGTGAAGTACTTAACCATCTATTCATTTTCAACGGAGAACTGGAAGCGGCCAGAAGATGAAGTTTTAGGGCTAATGGATTTGTTTGCCAAAACCATGCTTGCAGAAGTTGATGGCTTGCATGAAGAAAATGTTCGCGTAAAAACTATTGGTGACATTTCTGTTTTGCCCGATAAAACGCGCAGTGCCTTTGATGAGGCTTGGAATAAGACATGCAATAACACAGGCATGACGCTTGTTGTTGCAATAAATTATGGTGCAAGGCAAGAAATTTTGCGTGCTGCAAAACGCTGTGCATCTTTGGCACAGAAAGAAGGCTCTCATGAGCTTTCAGAAGCTGAATTTGAACAGCAGCTCTACACCGCAGGCATCCCCGACCCTGAAGTTGTAATTCGCACATCAGGTGAGCTGCGCTTGTCTAATTTTTTGCTGTGGCAGGTTGCATACTCTGAATTTGTTGTAAGCAATGTGCTTTGGCCAGATTTTAACCGTTACGAATTTTTGCGCTGCTTGCTTGAATTTCAGGGGCGCAACCGCCGCTTTGGGGCAGTGTAGGTTTATGCCAAACGGCAGCGCTGAAAACAACCAGCATAAAGCTAAAACTAAACGCAGCGCTCGCGTTAAGGCTTACGCATACAACAAAACCCCTGACAAATTCAAAAATGCTTCTGACATTCAAGTGCGCTTTAGAACTGGGTTTATTTACGTTGCTGTTTCTGTGTTGTGCATCTTGGCAAGCCAGTGGACAACTCTATTATTACTTTGCGCTACAGCTGCTGTTTGTGCTGGTGAGTTTTATTACATGCTTCGTGCAGATGCAAAACTGCCTAACGAAGCACTTGGTATTATAGCTGCCGCAGCCTACCCCATAAGCGTTTATTTCTTAGGGCTTTCTGGTGCTTTGCTTGTTTCGCTTGCTCTTTTGCTGGCGCTTTTGGTGTGGTATGTTTTTTGGATTCGCTCCAGAATTTCAGACGTTGGTGTTAGCTTTTTTGGTGCTGCATACTGTGGCTTGTTGCTTTCAGGGCTTGTTGTTGTGCGCGGCACACTGCCAGCGCCTTGGGGTGGGGTATTGGTTCTTGGTATTTTCTTGAGCGTGTGGGCTAACGATGCATTTGCCTATCTTTTTGGTTGCAAGTTTGGTAAACACAAATTGGCGCCTCGCATCTCCCCTAAAAAAAGCTGGGAGGGGCTTTTTGCTGGGCTTTGCGCTAGTGCCATTTTTTGGTGCCTGTTCATTTTTATACCAGGCGTTAATTTAAGCATTCCGTGTGCAATTTTGTTTGGCATTGTTTGTGGCATTATGGGCCTTTTAGGTGATCTGGCAGAAAGCCGCATAAAACGCAACATGGGCTTCAAAGATTCTGGAACCCTTTTGCCTGGTCACGGCGGGCTTCTTGACCGTTGCGACAGCCTATTTCTTGTTGGGGCAACATCAGCAATTTTACTTGTAGTTGGCAACTGTATCCCTTTTAACTTAACGCTTTTGTAAGTTTAAATTTTGCCTGCCTCTTCATAAAATGAATGATATAGCAAAAGCAAATAAAGGTTTTCTGCCCTGCGAGCCTTCGCATGACAATGCTTTAAAGTTGTGCGAAATCACTAGTAAGTTTTATAGCGAAAACAGCGAATCGTTTTCCCAAACAAGAAATGCACCGTGGCATGGTTGGGGCGAAGTTATAAAAGCCACTAAATTGAGTGACAATACCGAAGGCGCCATCAAAGTCCTTGATTTAGGTTGTGGGAATTTACGCTTTGAGAATTTTTTAGTAAACAGTTTAACCGATTGTAATTTTAACTTTTATGCTGTTGATAATTGCGAAAGCCTTGCTCGTGAGCATTTGAATAGTCTTCGGAAGAAGCCAAATGTTAGCATTGAATACCAAAACCTAGATGTTATGGGCGCGCTGTCTGCTAATGTGCTTCTTGATGCCTTGAATGCACAGCGTCAATCGTTTAATTTAGCGGTTGCGTTTGGGTTTATGCATCACATCCCACGTTTTCATTGGCGCCTTGAACTTTTGCGAACGCTAGCGGCATATACTGAAATTGGCTCATGCTTTGCAGTTAGTTTTTGGCAGTTTTTAAACAGCGAAAAGCTTGCTAAAAAGGCATATGTTACAACAAAACGGGCAAAGGAAGTTTTAGGTTTAGGTGAGCTTGGCAATAACAATTTTTTGCTAGGCTGGCAAAACAGTAAAGATACTTTTAGGTTTGCGCACCATTTCACTGAGCGCGAACTTTGTTTGCTTAAAGCAAAATTAGCTGATACAGCGCGTGCTGTTTGCGAATTTAGTAGCGATGGGAAACA
>CAYVDR010000151.1:0-3956 GCA_964450625.1 uncultured Senegalimassilia sp. | reverse complement strand
AGCGATGTTACAAGTGTGAACGTTTTAAACGCAGAACCGCAAGGCCTGCCGCCGTCGGTACCCTCACCAGTTGCAAGGTTTGTTTTTTGCGTTTCCCAATCTTTGCCGCCAACCAGCGCTTTTATGTGGCCAGTTGAAGGGTCTGTTGCAACAAGCGAGCCGCTAATAGATTCCGACAAGCCGCTTTCCTTTTTTGCCACCGCAGCTTCTGCTTGGTCTTGCGTGGCAGTGTCAAGCGTTGTTATAACGGTAAGCCCGCCTTTGAAAATGTCTAACTGGGAATACTTTTCGTTCAAGTAATTTTTGACGTAGCTTGTGAAATAAGGGTACTTTTCAATGCCGTCAAGCGTTGGCGTTGATGGGTTTAGCACAATTGCTTCCGCCACTGCGGAATCGTGTTCTGCCTGCGTGATGTAGCCATTTTTTAACATGCGGTCAAGCACGGCATTGCGCCTTGTTGTGCATGTGTCCAAGTGGTCTATTGGGTTGTTGTATGTTGGCGACTGCGGAATGCCCGCAAGTGTTGCCGCTTCCGAAAGCGTAAGGTCTTTAGCATTTTTTGAGAAATAGCGCTGCGATGCTGCCTGAATGCCATAGGCGCCGCTGCCATAGTTTACAGTGTTTAGGTACATCAACAAAATTTCGTCCTTGGAATATTGCTGTTCAAGCTTTATTGCGAGGTAAATTTCGCGAATTTTACGCTTGATAGAAATGTCGTTCATTTCCTCGGACAAAATGGTGTTGCGCACAAACTGCTGCGTAATGGTGGACGCGCCCTCACGACCTGACCCACTAACGGACACAACAGCAGCACGAGCAATACCAACTGGGTCAAAGCCGCCATGCTCATAGAAGCGTTCGTCCTCAACGGCCACTGTTGCGTTTTTTACAAACGTGCTTATGGCATTCGATTCAACAGGCTCGCGATTTTCCACTTGAAACCGCGCAAGCTGCGTTGTGCCATCGGAGGCATAAACAGTTGTTGGGGCAGATGAATTAATTTCTGTGACAGTGCTAACGTCGTAGTTGTCAAGGTCTTTCACCCAGTTGTTGCAAAGTGTGTAAAGCCCCAGGTAGCTGGCAAACATTACCGCAAAAAACACTGCGGTAACAACCATAACACCGTAAATTGGGTGCTTCTTTTTTATGCTTGGCCTAACTTTTAATGCGCGCGATGCCACAAACAACCTCCAGAAAGTTTAAGCAAACATTGTAGCATTACAGCAAACCATGGAAACAAACATACACTAAGTTGTTCTTAACTTTACACACTACATACACTGCAAGGTTACATGCCTAAAAGCAAAACGCAGGGGCTACTCCATAAGCATGGCGTGCAATATCGTTGTTAGACGGGATGCCATTGTTGTAAACAAGCATGAAGAGTGCAGAGCCTGTTGTGTGTGGCGAGCGCAACCACCAACCAGATTGCTCAGCACCCGAGGGGGTTGCACCTGCACGGGTTGTGTAAACGTTGGCAATTGCACTGGGGTTGCTATTACTGCCGCCCACAACTCCTATTTTTTTGTAATAAGCATACTGCACACCTTCTGTGTTTGCTGCTGGGGCATATGAGACATAAGTGGCACTATCGTTCTTTACAAGTTCTGAATAAGAGAGCAGGAAGAATTTGTCGGTTGTTGTTTTAACCTCTGTGCTTGGTGTTTCTGTTGAGCCGCCGCCTGTGTTGTAAGTTTTCGTAGTTTCACTAATAGCATTTGTAAAGTTGACGTCAAAATTGTCAAAGATTGTGCCACCGCCTTGAAGGCTTGTACGCAGAGTACTTGTTTTCCAGCCACCAACGTTGGTGTTGTCATTTGTATTCATTGCATACGCAACTGGTAAGCTGTGAGTTGCTTGGAACGTAACTATGGAACCATCGTAAAGCGTGCTGGTTAAAGTTTGACCATCCACAACAGCACCAGTGTATGCGCTTGCATGCTGGCCAACGTTTATGATGCGAAACTCCACAAGCCCGTTTGCACTTTGCGCTTGCCCGCTGCCATCTGTTGTTGAGCCGTTCCACGTGGTGTAAAGGTGCACGCTGTCGTTTGTCATGTAGTTTGTCCAGCGGTTCAAAACATTGGTGTAGTTGATAATCGCTTCACTTGAGCGCTCACGCAGCACCTTGATGTCCTTTTGAATGTCAGCAGCAGAGAGGTAATTTGCATCTGACTTCATTTCTTCTTCAGTTGTTGCCGTGCTGTTTGCACTTGCCAACCAATAGCCGCTGGCAACTTGTGTGTTATTCTGGCTCCACTTTGCGTAAAGTACTAAGTTTGTACCAACCACGGCAGTTGATTTTCCATCGCTGCCGAACTCAAACTTTTCTGTAAGCGCTTCGTCTGTGTACCAGCCGTCAAACGTGTAGCCTTCTTTTTCAGGGTCTGTTGGTTTTGTAAGGTTGCTATCTACTTCAAGCGTTGTGTCTTGCATGCTGTCAATTGCCTGGCCATCGTCACTTAAACCATTTTTGCCATTGTAATAGCTAACACTAACAGTTTCTGCAGGGCCGTCGTCTGTATTGGCACCAAGGCAAAACGCTGGGGCAACACCACCATCTAAATAGCTCACTCCAACTTCAAGACCAGGGTTGCCTTCATTAGTTACTTTCAAAAAACCATAGTCGTTGCTAACGCAAGGTGACCGCAGCCACCAAAAAGTACCTATACTACCAAGTGGAGTTGAGGCTGAACGGCTCTGGCAAATAGTGGATAAAAGTTTGTTAGAGCCATTTCCCACAATGCCTTTTGTATTATAAAAATCATATTGAACACCTTCAGTGTTTACTGCAGGAGCTTTTGAAACATAGCTGCCATCATTGTTTACAAGTTCAGAATATGAAAGCAAAAAGAACTTAGATTCTGCAGTAGCTACTGTTGTACTTGGTGAAATGGAAGCGCCATAGCCAGTATTATATGTTTTAGCAGTAGGACTGATGGCATTTGTAAAGTTAACGTCAAAGTAACCATTAATTGTATCCGAATTTAAATCTGTGATTAATGTACCCGAACCCCAACCGTCTTTATTTGTAGCACTTTTGCTATTCATTTTATACGCAGTTGGCAAGCTGTGCACAGCGTGAAATGTAAGTGCGCTGCCGTCGGTTTGGTCGGCGTTTAAAACTGTACCGTCAACCGTTGCACCCTTTAGTGCGTTGGTGTGTTCGCCAACTTGAATGATGCGAAACTCAACAAACTTGTCGGCTGCAGCTGTTGCATTTGGGTCGTTGTAAGTGGTGTAGAGGTGCACGTTGTCAGCTTCCATATAGCCTTTGTATTCTTTAGCAACTGTGTCTGTTGCTTCTTGGTAGCCATCCTTTAATTCTTTTAGAATTGTGTCTTTATCAGCCATTATTTGCGTGGCAGTTTTGTAAACCTTTGTGTTGTCGGCTACTGCAGCTGCCTTGCATGTTGCTTCATCAACTTTTGTGTTGTCCTCTGGCACACTAGCCAACCAAAAACCACTGTACTTATTCGCAGAAGGGTCTGTCCATTTTGCATAAAGTGTGGTGTCTGCTGTTATTGTGGCTTTTTTAAAGTCGAACTTTTCTGTAAGGGCTTCGTCTGTGTACCAGCCATCAAATGTGTAGCCTTCCTTTGTTAGGGCAGCAGTAGGTTCTGTAACTTTGCCGCCAGCATTAATGGTTTGCGCATCAACAGCAGGCGTGCCACCGTTTGTATTGAACGTTACTGTAAATGTTGCGCTTGCTTCAACCCACTTTGCATAAAGCGTTGTGTCGCCAATTACGCTTGCACTTGACATGCCTGTTGAAACATCAAATTTGAATTCTTTGCCTGCACTGCATTCTGCATCCGTGTACCAACCAGCAA
This sequence comes from uncultured Senegalimassilia sp., assembly GCA_964450625.1. Classification (GTDB taxonomy): domain Bacteria; phylum Actinomycetota; class Coriobacteriia; order Coriobacteriales; family Eggerthellaceae; genus Senegalimassilia. The sequence continues at coordinate 123 of CAYVDR010000151.1, read as the reverse complement.
ACACATAGCCTTCGCGCACAGGGTCAGTTGGCTTTTCAAAAGTCTTGCCAACATAAGCATAGCCAGTTTCTGCTTTAGCACCTTCATAGTTTGGGTTATAAGTTACAGGCACAAACTTCCAAG
>CAYVDR010000150.1:0-4048 GCA_964450625.1 uncultured Senegalimassilia sp. | reverse complement strand
AGCGTAAGCTCGCTTTTGTTGTTGGTGGCAAACGCACCGCATGCACGCATAAATGCCATCTCGGCGGGCAAGCCTGCCTCAACGCTGCAGCCAAAATCGGCTTTGAACTGCTGTTTGTCAAGCCGAAGCCCAAAAAGCTGCATCATAAAGCGGTAGCGCATTTGGTCACGCTTGCTAAACGTTGCTTTGCCCATAATAGACATGTTACCCGCTTCAACTTGCTTGTTGTAGTTTTCAATGCTAAACGTGTTCACATACAGGTTGTTGCCCAAATATGTTATGCCACCCGAGCCAATTGCGGGGTATTGCTCGTAGTCAACAACGTATTCGTCTATCATTGCATCCTTTGCGCCTGTTTCACCTTGCAAGCCACTTGCGCCTGCAAGCCTGTTAAATGTCCATGCACTGCCGTGCCTAAACAGTGGATGCTCACCGCCTGCTAAAAGCCCATCAATAATTTTGTAGAAGCGCGCTTCACGTGCGTAATCAACTTTTCCAACGCTGGCTTTTAGGCTTTTGCTAACTGCTTTTGACGCCATAAGCGGGTAAAACGTGGTTTGCGTGGCACCGCTTTCAATAACGTGTTCAATGTCAGAAATTAGAATGTCTTCCGTTTGCGCTGGGAAGTTAAAAATCATGTCAGCGTTCATGGACACAAAATGTGGCGTTGCGCTTTCAATGCGCTCCAGAATTTCTTTACCGCTGCCATATTTCTCGTAGCGGTCCATTTGCTTTAGCAACCCATCGTCAAAGCTTTGCACGCCCACGCTTAAGCGCTGCACACGCCCTTTAAGCTTGTCAATGTATTCGGGAATTAAGTGGTTAGGGTTTGTTTCACAAGACACTTCTTTGATGTCAAACAGGCTGCGTGCAAGGTCAATTGTTTCACAAAGCTCATCAATTAAAACAGTTGGTGTGCCACCGCCAATGTATACGCTTTCAAAGTTGTAGCCAAGTTCTTTTAGCATGTGCATTTCAGCTTGCAAGTTTTTGAAGTAGCGTTGCGCTTTTTCTTTTTGGAAGGGGAAGCGGTTAAAGCTGCAGTAGGGGCACAAGCGCTCGCAGAAAGGAATGTGCATGTACAGCATGTAGGGCATGCCTTCGGTTGGGGCTGGCATGCGCACTTCGTTTGTTGGGGTTAGCTTTAGATATTTGTTTGCACTCATGCGCACAATGTTCGATAAAAAACGTTCGGTTAGCATGTTGAACTGCCCTTCTTTAAGTGTTTAATCGCCAATTTAAATGCCAAAACTTGCAATATCGCTGCGCATTTGCTTGCCTTCAAATGTAATTGCATCGCAAGCTTTATAGGCAAGCTCACGTGCCTGTTCAAGCGTTTTGCCCATGCCAGTGACATCAAACACTCTGCCGCCTGTAGTTACAAGATCTCCATAGCTATCCCACAAAGCGCCTGCGTAATAAAGGTGCACGCCTTTCATATAGCTTGCATCAAACATTCCAAGAATGGGTTTATCGCACTCGTACTTTACGGGGTAGCCGCCGCTTGCAAGCACCACACACACTGCGTAATCGTCGCTAAACTCAATGTGCACATCGTCAGGCCTGCCTTCCGCTATTGCACGAAACACCTCAAACATGTTGGTGTTTTTAATGCGAGGCAAAATTACTTCAGCCTCGGGGTCGCCAAAGCGCACGTTAAACTCCAGTAATTTTGGACCATCTTCTGTTAGCATAAAGCCGCCATAAAGCACGCCTCGGAAATCCTTTACAGCCACATCACAGTGTTCACTGCCACAAACACCTTCAGCTTCAATGTTTGCAGTTGCAGCTGCCGCACGCTTCATTATGTCAGCCATTTTTTGTGTGTCTTCTTCTGACACGCCAGGCACCGGGCTTAGTGCCCCCATGCCACCTGTGTTTGGACCAATCCCACCGTCATATGCACGCTTATAGTCTTTAGCGCAAGGCAAAACTATTGCTTTACCAGCGCTAACAAGCGCAAGCATCGAGCATTCTTTGCCCTGCAAACACTCCTCAATAACAACTCGGCTGCCCGCCTCTTTAAATTTGCCTTCGAAACAATCCTCAACAGCCTGCTTTGCGTCCTCAATGTTTTGCGCAACAACAACGCCTTTGCCTGCTGCCAGCCCATCAGCTTTCACAACGCATGGCGCACCAAGTTCGTCAACAAATGCAAGTGCTTCTTCTTTGTTGGTGAAGCTTTTATAAGCCGCCGTTGGGAGGTTGTTGTTTATCATGAACTGCTTGCTTTTTGTTTTGCTGCCTTCAAGTTCGGCGCCGTTTTTGCCAGGACCAAACACTATGTAGCCAAGCGAGCGCAGCTTATCGGCAAAGCCAGCAACAAGTGGGGCTTCAGGGCCAATAATAACCATACTAATGCTCGCAAAGCGCATGTAGTTAACCAGATCTGGGAAGTCGTCAATGCGCTGCCCTAACACGCATTGCCCAGCGTCACTCATTCCACCGTTGCCTGGTGCTATAAAAACACGTCCTATTCCCTTGCAATCATGAAGCGACTTAGCAATAGCATGCTCGCGCCCGCCAGAGCCTAAAACCAAAACGTTCATTTGCGCCTACCTTTCACTAAAGTTTACAAGTTGCTTGCTGTTTGAATTACGCGCCTATTCCCAGCCACGGAAAAACGTTTGCTCACGCGCAGGCCCCACCGACACAATGGTAATTGGCACGCCAACGGTTTGTTCCAAGTATTCAATGTAGCTTTTAGCGTTTTTTGGCAGTTGGTCAAACGATGTGCACTCAGAAATGTCAACGCCCTTCCAACCAGGCAGCGTTTCGTAAATTGGCGTTGCATGAAACAGCACACTTTGCTGCATTGGGAAATAGTCATAGCGTTTGCCGTCGCATTCGTACGCCACGCAAACCTTAATTTCGTCGAACGCCGAAAGCACATCAAGCTTCGTTAGCGCAACGTCTGTTAAGCCGTTAACATTTGCGGCATAGCGTGCAATAACCGCATCGAACCAGCCACAACGGCGCTTGCGCTTTGTTGTAACACCGTATTCATGCCCCACGCTACAAAACGTTTCGCCATCCTTTGCACTTTGCCCGCTGCCACCGTTTTCTGTGTACAGAAGCTCTGTTGGGAACGGCCCTTCGCCCACACGCGTGATGTACGCCTTTTGAATGCCCAGCGCTCGTTTAATGTTTACAGGCCCAACGCCACTGCCACACGCAGCACCGCCAGCACAGCAAGCTGAGGACGTGACGTAAGGGTAGGTGCCGTGGTCGATGTCAAGCAGTGTGCCCTGCGCACCTTCAAACAAAATGGATTCGCCGTTGTGCAAAGCTTCGTTTAGCATTTGCGTTGTTTCTGCCATGTATGGCTTTAAAATGCCAGCGTATGGCAAGTATTCTTCACAAATTTCTTCCACGGTGTAAGTGTGAAGCCCAAACACTTTTTCCAAAATTGGGTTTTTCTGCGCCAGGGCAGCTTCAACTTTTAGCTTAAAAATTTTCTCGTCCATTAAGTCTTGCACACGAATGCCACGGCGCGCCGCTTTGTCTTGGTAACACGGCCCAATGCCGCGCTTTGTTGTGCCAATTTTATTTTTTCCCAACACCTTTTCTTCTGCGCCGTCTAAATCTTTGTGGTAGGGCATAATCACATGTGCATCGCAACTGATTTTCAAGTTCTTGCAACTGATGTCGAAAGACTTTAGCATAGCCATTTCTTTAACTAAAACGCCTGGGTCAAGCACAACGCCATTGCCAATGACAGGCGTGCAGTTTTCATACATAACACCCGAGGGCATTAGGTGAAGCGCAATGTTTTTGCCACCGTGAATAACAGTGTGACCTGCGTTGTTGCCGCCTTGAAAGCGCACAACATAATTGAACTTGCTTGCAATTAGGTCGGTAATTTTGCCTTTGCCTTCATCGCCCCATTGCGCACCAACTAAAACAGTGCTTGGCATATGCACACCCCTTTGCTTTTGAAGTCGTGGATATAAGCTAATATTGCTTGGTTGGCTATATTACTAGAAACAAAACTTTAAGGCTGAAGAAGCATGTAAAATATACGAGCAATGAAACCCATTGATAGCAA
>CAYVDR010000149.1:0-4065 GCA_964450625.1 uncultured Senegalimassilia sp. | reverse complement strand
CCTTAACAGCACCGGCAGTTTGTATAGTGCCTGAATAGAGAAGCAATTTCTCCGTTAGAGTTGTTTTACCAGCGTCTGGGTGGCTGATAATTGCGAACGTACGGCGACGGTTTATTTCATTTTCATAGCGTGACATAAACTAACTACCTTAATAACAAGTGGTGTTTGCTTAGACTCAATATTGAAGTTGAATAAAAAAGGGCTTTATAAAAAGCCCTTTTAACATTTTAGGTTTGCGAAAATGAAAGCAAATTACTCAGCTTTTGCTTCCTCTTTTTCAGCAGCTTCAGGTTTTGCTTCTTCAGTAGCATCTGCCTTAGCTTCGTCTTTAGCTTCAGGTGCGCTTTCTTTAGAAGCATCTTCAGCTTTTTGCTCGCTGGCGCCAGACGCATCCTTTTCAGAAGCTTCAGCAGCAGGCTTTGCCTCTGCCTCAGCCTTTGAAGCTTCCTTTGCTTCATTAGCACCATCAGCTTTTTTGTCTGCTGCTTTTTCAACCTTTTTAGGGGTTGTTTTCTTAGCAGGTGCAGCTTTTGCCTTACCGCCAACAGGTTCCATAACAAGTTCCATAATAACAACTGTAGCGTTGTCACCTTTGCGCTTGCCAAGTTTCATTATGCGGGTGTAGCCACCTTTGCGGTCTTTGAACATGCCTTGCGCAACTTTCTCAAAAATTTCATGCACAAGGTCTTTGTTGTTGCCAAGAGCAGCAATGGCCAAACGACGGCTGTGCAAGTCGCCCTTTTTAGCCCAAGTGATAATTTTGTCAACGTCTGGGCGAATTTCCTTTGCCCTAGACTCAACAGTTTTAATGCGGTCGTTCAAAAACAGTGCCTGCACCAAACTGCGTTTCATAGCCTTTGTGTGAGCAAAACCTTTGCCCAGCTTGCGGCCTTTTAAGTTATGCCTCATGGTTTGTATCTCCTGTTAAAGCTTAAGGTTAAGGTCCATTGAAATAAGCTTGTCCCTTACTTCGTCAATAGACTTCGAACCAAAATTCCTAATGTTCATTAAATCATTTTCCGAGAAGTCAACCAGCTGACGCAGTGAATGAATGCCTGCACGTTTTAAGCAATTGTAAGAGCGCACAGAAAGGTCAAGGTCCTCAATTGGCCTATCGAGTTCGCTATTACCCTCTTCTTCCTCAGGTGCAAAAATTGATTCCACTTCAGCTTCTTCTTCGCCCTCTTCAGGCTGAATCAAAGCCATAAACGCGCTCATGTATTGCGACACAATGTTTGCAGCACTTGTAATGGCTTCAGTTGGTGTAATGGAGCCATTGGTTTCAACTTCTAAAATTAGCCTGTCGAAATCGGTGCGCTGACCAACACGAGTGTCTTCAACAGTCATTGTGCAGCGGCGAACTGGCGAAAACAGCGAATCAACTGGGATGATGCCAATTGGGTCTTCAGTGCGCTTGTTGGCTTCAGCTGTTACCGAACCACGCCCCACGCCAATGCGAATTGTCATGTCAAGCGTGCCGCCTTCTGCAACTGTTGCAATAACGTGGTCTGGGTTAACGATGCTAAATTCCGTTGGAACTGAAACATCTGCACCAGTTACAGTGCAAGGCCCTTCAGCAAGAACATGCGCTGTAGCTTCCTCAACATCATCGGTAAGCGGCGCAAACACCAAACCTTTGACGTTTAAAACAACGTCTGCAATGTCTTCAATAACGCCTTCTGCAACACTAAATTCATGCTGAACGCCCTCGATTTGAATGGCTGTTGCTTTTGCGCCATCAAGAGATGAAAGCAACACGCGACGCATGCTATTGCCAAGCGTAAAGCCGTAGCCACGCTCAAGCGGTTCAACCATAAAACGAGCAACTGTATCGTTAACTTCTTCTACTGTTACTTGTGGCCTCATGAACTCTGTCATGTTTTAAGCCCCCCTTAATATCGCGCGATTACTTAGAATACAACTCGACAATAAGCTGTTCGCGAATGTCAAGATCAATTTGATCACGAGTTGGCAGAGCTAAGACGGAGCCCTTCAGTTTTTCGATGTCAACCTCAAGCCAAGCTGGCACTTCAAAGCGCGCATTTGACACAAGTGCTGACTTGATTACAAGAAGCTCTTTGGATTTGTTAGCCACTGCAACAACATCGCCAGGTTTTACGCGATACGAAGGGACATTTACACGTTTGTCGTTTACAGTAATGTGACCGTGAGTAACAATTTGGCGCGCCTCTTTGCGTGTGCGAGCAAAGCCCAAACGGAAAATAACGCTGTCAAGACGCGATTCAAGAATAATCATTAAGTTATCGCCAGTAATGCCAGGCATTGCTTTTGCGCGGTTAAAATAGCCATGGAATTGCTTTTCCAAAACGCCATAGATGAATTTAACCTTTTGCTTTTCGCGCAACTGCATGCCGTATTCGGATTCCTTACGACGCCTGCTTGGCTGACGCTTAGATTTTTTTGCACTGCTGTAACCTAGAACAGTGGGATCTAAACCCAACTGCCTGCAGCGTTTAAGAACCGGAGTTCTATTAATAGCCATGTTAGATAGATCCTTTCACTAGTTACGACGACGCTTTTTTGGACGGCAGCCGTTGTGTGGCGTTGGTGTGCAATCTTGAATGCTTGCAACTTCCAAGCCGCCTGCCTGAAGCGTGCGGATTGCGGTTTCGCGACCAGAGCCAGGACCTTTTACATAAACTGCAACCTTTGTTAAACCGTGTTCAGTTGCAATTTTTGCACATGCTTCTGCAGCCATTTGTGCAGCAAAAGGCGTGGATTTACGCGAACCTTTAAAACCAACCGTACCAGCCGATTGCCAAGCAATTACGTTGCCAGAAGGGTCGGTTATGCTGATAATGATGTTGTTAAACGTTGATTTAATGTGCGCTGCGCCAACAGCGATGTTTTTTCTATCGGAGCGCTTAATGCGTGTGCGCACGTTTTTCTTAGTTGCCACTTTTTAAGACCCCTTACTTTCTCTTGCCGCCAATTTGCTTGCGAGGCCCTTTGCGTGTTCTAGCGTTTGTATGTGTGCGCTGACCACGAACTGGAAGCCCTTTCCTGTGGCGCAAGCCACGGTAGCAGCCAATTTCCATTAAACGTTTGATGTTTTGACCAACTTCGCGATGCAAGTCGCCTTCAACCTTTACATTGCTTTGAATGTAGTCGCGCAACTTTACCAAGTCTTCCTCGGTAAGGTTGTCGGTGCGAGTGTCAGGGTTGATTTTTGTTTCAGCCAAAATTTTCTGAGAGGTTGTTAAACCAATTCCATAAATGTAGGTCAAGCCGACTTCAATGCGTTTACCGCGAGGAAGGTCGACACCAACAAGACGTGCCATGAGCTAAACTCCTTTTCTTCCTAGCCTTGACGCTGCTTGTGACGTGGGTTTTCGCAAATGACTAAAACCTTGCCACGGCGTCGAATAATTTTGCACTTGTCGCACATTTTCTTGACCGAAGGACGTACCTTCATGTTTTTTCCTTTCGGTTAAATGCGTATAAACTATGTAAACACCCAGCCGCTGGTGGTGTTTTAAAAATAAAAACTGCGCAAAAGACCTTATGCAGCGAAAACGCAGCACAAAACCATGTAAAAAACTACTTGTAACGGTAAGTTATGCGACCACGGTTTAGGTCATAGACTGAAAGTTCAACGGTAACTTTGTCGCCTGGTAGAATTTTGATGTAATGCATGCGCATTTTGCCTGAAATATGCGCCAGAATTACGTGGTCATTTTCAAGCTTTACCTTAAACATTGCATTGGGCAAGGCTTCAACCACCTCACCAGTTAGCTCTATTACATCTTCTTTCGCCAACGCTGCTCCTTTAAAAGCGATCAATCAAAAAGACACAGTAAAGCAGCATTATAGAAATGTTGTTGGAAAAGGGTTAAAAAGTACACAAAGTGAACAAAACCAAAGAAATTGGCTTTTAAAATGCCTGCATGTCAGGCGTGCGACTTAAAGTCGCGCAGTTAAACACCGCTTGTGTTGGGTGCAACCGCCAGGTTTTAGCTCTTACGAGCAGCCGCCTTGTCGACTAAAAAATGGCTGGGCCACCAGGATTCGAACCTAGATAGCTGGTACCAAAAACCAGAGTCC
>CAYVDR010000148.1:0-4079 GCA_964450625.1 uncultured Senegalimassilia sp. | reverse complement strand
GAAAGCACTGAAAGCAAAGCGGAAGCAAAAAAAGCTGTTAGTAAGCCTAAAGCTAGCGCTAAGCAAAGCAAAAAAACTGCAAGTGCACCTGAAGCCGAAACAAAAACCGCGCCCGCCAAAGAAAATGTTACTAGCAAGGCAAGCGAAAATGCACAAGCAGAAGCAACAGCAAATAAAGCTAGTGAAACAAAGGCAGCAGATGCGACAAAGCAACAAAGCAGCACTAAGAAAACTGTTCACGTAAACAATGGGCGCAACAAGCAACGCAAGGGGCGTAATGCACGCAAGCATCGCGACCGCGAAGTTGTACCAAGCGTTAGCAAGGAAGAGCTTGAGGCGCTAAAAGTTACTGAGCTTCGCGCACGTGCAAAGGAATACGATGTAGACACCACGGGGTTAAAGAAGGCCGACCTTGTAGATGTGCTTTATGCAGCAGCGCTTGCTGCTGAAGGGTTTATTGAATACACTGGCATTTTGGATATTTTGCAAGATGGCTATGGGTTCCTGCGCATGAGCGACTACCTTCCAAGTGAAAAGGACTGTTACGTTCCCACATCGGTAATTCGCAAAAATGGGCTTCGACGGGGCGATAAAGTTACAGGCATGACGCGCCCTGCACGTTCAAATGAAAAATACCCATCGCTTCAAAAAATTTACAGCGTTAATGGCTTGGAAGATGAAACATGGAAGACTCGCCCACGTTTTGGCAGTCTAACACCAGTTTACCCAGATGAACCGCTTGTTTTAGAGCACGGCAAGAACACAGTTACTGCACGTGCAATCGACTTGGTGTGCCCAATTGGCAAGGGCCAACGCGGGCTTATTGTAAGCCCACCAAAGGCTGGCAAAACCACAATCTTGAAAAACATTGCCGCAGCAATTAGTGCAAACAACCCCGAAGTTCACTTAATGTGCTTGTTAGTTGACGAGCGCCCTGAAGAGGTTACAGACATGCAGCGCTCCATTCATGGCGAGGTTATTGCTTCCACATTTGACATGCCAACAGAAAGCCACATTCAAGTGTCTGAGCTTGTAATTGAGCGTGCAAAACGCCTGGTAGAACAAGGTGGCGATGTTGTTATTTTACTTGACAGCCTAACGCGCCTTGCACGCGCTTACAACCTGTCGCAGCCTGCAAGCGGGCGTGTGTTGTCGGGCGGTGTTGATTCAACAGCGCTTTACCCACCCAAGAAATTTTTGGGTGCTGCACGCAACATTGAAGGCGGAGGCAGCCTAACAATTCTTGCATCTGCGCTTGTTGAAACCGGTTCTAAAATGGACGAAGTTATTTTTGAGGAGTTCAAAGGCACTGGCAACATGGAAGTAAAGCTTGACCGCGCGCTTGCCGACCGCCGAATTTTCCCAGCCATAGACACTGTTGCCTCGGGCACTCGCAAGGAAGACTTGCTGCTTGACGCGCAAGAAGCACCGCTCATTTGGGCTGTGCGTCGCATATTAACAAACATGAACAACACCGAACGTGCAACAGACATGCTTATAAAATCGCTGAAACGCACAAATAACAACCAAGAATTTTTAATGCGCATGGCAAAAAAAGCACAACATTCCAACATAAACGGCAATACTGCAACGGAGCTTTAACATGAATGCGTCAAGTGAAAATGCTACATACAAGGCTAAAACAGGCACGTTAAACTTAAGCACTTGGCCTGACCGTGCAATTGTTACTGCAGGCATGCCTTATGGCAACAAGCCACTGCACTTTGGCCACATTGCAGGTGTTTTTGTGCCTGCCGACTGCTTTGCGCGCTTCTTGCGCGACAGAATTGGCGCGCAAAATGTACGCTTTATTAGCGGAACTGATTGCTATGGCTCCCCCATTAATGAGGGCTTTCGCAAACTTTGCGAGGCTGGTGAATTTAGCGGCACAATTAGTGAATACGTTGAAAACCATCACAAGCTGCAAAAAGAAGCCCTTAGTGCATACGCCATTTCACTTGACATTTACGAAGGCTCGGGCATTGGCAGTTGCGGCAAATGCCACCAAGAATTCAGCAATACAATTATTGAAAAGCTTTACAAAAATGGCTGGCTTCAGCGCCGTTCAACGCTTCAGTTTTACGACACAAAAGCTAAAACATTTTTAAATGGCAGGCAAGTTCACGGGCACTGCCCCGTTCAGGGTTGCAAGTCGCAGCATGCCTATGCCGATGAATGCGACTTAGGCCACAGCTTTGCTCCACAAGATTTAATTAACCCAGTTTCATCGTTAACAGAAACTGTGCCAGAAATGCGTCCAGTTGAAAATTGGTATTTTGACTTGCCAGCATTTACAAATTTTTTGCGTAAGCATGTTTCGCAGCTTGAAGCAGATGAGCACATTCGCAAAGTTGTGCCGCAAGTTATTAAAGAATTTTTAGCGCCACCAGTGGTGTTTATTAAAAATGAACTTTTGGAAAGCTACAAAGAAGTTGCAGCTAAACTGCCTGCGCACACGTTTCACGAGGCTGAAGGCAATAAGCAATCGTTTTCAATTGAATTCGAAAACATTGATGCACGTGATGCGGCACGCGAAGTGCTTGAAGCGGCAGGCATTCGCTTTCGCACTGGTAAAGCACTTGTGCCATTTCGCGTTACGGGCAACATTGATTGGGGCGTTAAAGCGCCAGTCATTGAGGGTTTGGAAGGCTTAACTGTTTGGTGCTGGCCTGAAAGTTTATGGGCGCCAATTAGCTTTACACAAGCACTTAGCAATGCACAAGGCACTGAAGGCGAAGCATGGCAAGACTTTTGGTGCAGCGAAAATTCAAAGGTTTACCAGTTTATTGGGCAAGACAACCTGTATTTCTATGGGGTGGCACAACCTGCAATTTTTGAGGCGCTAAAAACGCCAAGCTCAAATGCTAGCAATGCTAACGCAGAGCAGCACCCAATTCGCCAAACAATGCTTGTGGCAAACCATCACATTTTGTTTGGCAAAACAAAAGCGTCCTCGTCGGGCAGCGTAAAGCCACCAACAGCGCTTGAGCTTTTGGAACACTACACACCCGAACAACTTCGTGCACACTTTTTGGCGCTTGGGCTTGACCAAAAATCGGTTGGGTTTAAACCAAAGGTTTTTGACCCAGACGAAACAAAGCGCAACAACAAACGCTATGCCGACCCAGTGTTAAAAGAGGGCGCGCTGTTAACAAACGTGTTTAACCGCTTGGCCAGAAGTTGCTTTTACGAAGCACAAAAGAATTTTGATTGCAACATGCCACTTATTAGCATTTCACCTGCTGTTTTAAAGCAAGCGCATGAAGCCCTTAACAACTATGATGCCACAATGCAAAGCGTGGCACTGCATAAAATTATGTCGCTAATGGATGCGTTTATACGCCAGGCAAACAAATACTGGACAGACAACATTCGCACAGCGCAAAACAATGATGATTCCACGTTGCGCAAACAAACGCTAGCCGACAGCTTTTACCTTTTGCGCGTGACAACACTTTTGATGCACCCAATTGTGCCTGCAGGCTGCGAAAAAATTTGCAACATGCTTAACTTCAGTAGTGATGAGTTCTTTAGCTGGGACTACACCTTTGACAGCATGGCAGAGTTGTGCACGCAAGCTGAGGTACAAGCGCAAGCTCACAAAGTTGCAGAATTGCCGCCGCGCACCGACTTCTTTAAAAAGCACCCATCGCAGTATTAAAGCAATATTTTGTGCTGACCCCAAAAGCTAGACAAAAATTCTGGTAATTGAAGACCAGTTTTTTATGAACATGGCGCGATTACAATTTGAACACTGTTGCCATTCCAAAGCTGTAAACCTTACAACCCCTCAATAGCACACTCGTGCTGCTTGTTTTCTGCATCCCATGCAATGGCTACTGCCAAGGGCGAGTTGGCAAACTTTTGCTTAGCCGTTAGTGCATCGTTAAACATGGCAGTGTAGTTGCGGCTTTTTATTTGTTGCATAGCAGAAGTTAGAGCGTCTTGCACACTTTCATTTTTGTTTGCCATTTTAAGCTCAACAACAAAGGGCGTTAAGCTTGGGTTTTCACGATTGATAGGGATAAATGCAATGTCAGCATAGCCTATGCCACCATGAAGTTCTTGAAGCACCTCGT
>CAYVDR010000147.1:0-4099 GCA_964450625.1 uncultured Senegalimassilia sp. | reverse complement strand
CGTGCCATTCATCAAAGTAGTCGCCCAAAAACACAACTTCACTAATGCCAAGCTTTTCAATGGCAATATCCACACGCTTTAAAATAGCTTCTTCTTTTGCATGCATGTCGCCAACTACCAGCGTAGACATCATGTTGTCCAATTCATGTTTATCATTTTTCGTTTGTTCTATTTCGTTGCATTCAGACTGCACGCTAAACACCGCCCTAAGATTTTCCCAAACCATGCTATTTTGCATTTTAACAAATTCCTCAGCCCATGCTAGAAGTGAAAAAGAGGGGTTTCAAGCCTTCATATTAATTTACCGCACCGAAAAAGCAAGCAGAAAGCTTAAGTATGAAAAGTAACACGAATTGTAGGTTGTTAATTGCGAAACTTAATTAGTGTAGCCAAACCTGCACTAACTTTGGCAATTAACATTTTGGACGTTTAGCCCGAATCAGTGCGTTCTCACCAAATACCCGCAAGTACACTGATGCATTTAGCTATAAAATTGTGCTTTTATAAAGTTAAACGTACGGAGGCATAATAACGTGGCATTCATGAAACGCTCCTATGGTGGAATTCAGCCGTATATTCCCTGCGGCATTTTTCGTATTCGCCTGCCTTTTGTTCACTTTAAAATTTCGCCACCAGAAATAATAACTGGGCTTATGAACGCTTGTACATCTTATGGTGCACTTGCTGTGCTTATTTCAACGCTTGGGCTTAGCGCTGAAGTTGCGTGGGCACTTGTTGTGTTTGAAACCATGATGTACACATTTAATTGGTTGTTGGGTGAGCCCTCTATTTGCGGTTGGATAACCCCTGCTATGGCTATTGTTATTGTGTTTTTAGAAAGCTTTGACCCTGGGGTTGTACGCTTGCAAGCACTAACTGCTGTTGAGCTTGAGCTTGCTGTAATGTTTTTGATTTTGGGCGCAACGGGGTTTTCTAAAAAGCTTAACACTTTGCTGCCACCTGGGGTTAAAGCGGGTATTGTGCTTGGGGCAGGTGTGAATGCAGTTTATGCGCGCCTAGTTGAAGGCAGCGCAATTGACAGCGCTACTATTGGGTGTGTTTCAGGGCTTTGCATTGTCTTCTTTTTAATGTTTAGCCAGCGCATTCGTAAATACATGGATACAAATCGTATTTTGCAAATTTTGGGTAACTACAGCTTTTTGTGGGCAATACTAGCCCTATTTATTATTGGTGGTTTTAGTGGTGAATTTAGCTATAGCTTTTCGGGGGAAATTATTAGAGTGCCCGATTTTGTTGGGCTGTTTAATACCGTTAGCCCATTTGCTATTGGCTGGGCAAGTTCAAGTGTTTGGTTGCAGGCGCTCCCAATTGCATTAATTGCATGGGTTATTGCATATGGCGATTTCGTAACAGTACAGCAACTTGGAATGCAGGCTTTGAGGGAAGATGAATTTATTGAGTTTGACCCTAACCGTACAAACATTATTTGTGGAATTCGCAATTTAGTGCTGGCACTTTTTTCACCTTACCCTGCACTTGCAGGCCCGCTTTCGGCCCCATATTGTGTTGCAACTTACCAACGCTATAAGCAGCATGGTAGGCAAGGCATGGATTCAATTTATGATGGCTCTGGTACAAATTTGTTGTTTACCGTTATTGGTTTATTTATATTCCCGCTGTACGAAGCGTCACTTGCAGCGTCTGGTGCAATTTTGGTGGTGGTGCTGTGCATTCAAGGCTTTGTGTGTGCGCAAATTGCATTTGGCCTTACAAATGACAGGCTTGACCAGGGAATAGCTGGCATGATGGCTGGTTTTATTCTTGCGCGCGGTGGCGGCGTTGGGTTGGTGGCTGGGCTGCTGCTGTATTTTTTGCTGTGCGACAATGAAAAAGTGCGCAACGATTATCTATTAAACAAAAAAGCTCAAAAGGCTGAAGATAAGAAAACTAAAATGCTACTTGAGGATTTGAAGAGGCAGCGTGACGAATTTAATAAAAGATGTTCCTAACCGCGTCAATCAACACGCTTCTCTTTATTTAACTACTTGTCTATTTATACCCTGTTTATTGGGTCAAAATGACCAATATTCTGCTATAATCAACACGTTTATGAACAAAATTAAACTCACAGGTGGCTAGAGGCATGGCAGAGACAACAAAAAAGCAGCGTATAAGTGCAAGCAGCATTTCGTTTTTGTTACTTATCGCTGTGCTCATTGGCGTTTTGGTTGCAAGCACAGTTGCAGCAATTGCCATGCTTAGCGCTGAGTACGACAAAAGCGCACCTGTAACAATTGAGCAGCAAATCCCCGAGGCCGTTGACAGCGAAACTTGGTTTACGCTGCAATTTAAAAACACTTCCACAAACGAAACTTACCGCCAAGCCATAAAAATCCCAGCTAAAGCAACACTTGGCAGTGCCACTGTTATGCTTGATGTTTACGCTGAATACGAAATAACTTTAGTAGACAACCAAAGCACATGGCGCTATGAAAACGAAACGGTGGCGTATTCAAACCCGTATGCCACAGGCGGCAACGATGAGTGGGCAGCCAGCGCAGCAGATGCGGGCAACACAAAGCTTCCAGCAACAATAAAACTTGGCACGCTTGATAAACCTGTAACAGAGCGAAAGATTACGCTTACATCAAAAGCCACAAACATAAATTACTACTTCGACACAACGTCAGTCATGAACACAATAACATTTCCCACTCAGTACAAAGTTGTGTTTGATAACTGCGGCCACGGCAACGAAATTAAAAACCAATACGTCTTTGAAGGCGAGTGTGCAACAGAGCCTGACATTGGCACAAGCGAGGGCTTAAAGTTTGAAGGCTGGTATACAGATGAGCACTTCACAACGAAGTGGGCAGGCTTTGACACAGCAATCACAGCAGACACCACACTTTATGCCAACTGGGTGCCAGATGAAAGTGGCGATGAGCAAGTCTATTGGCTTGCCGCTGCCAGCAAAATGACAACAGCAAACACCGCCGCTGCAACATCTGTTAGCAACGCATACCCAGCAAACGCAAACGGCAAATACTATGGCGAAGAGAAAAACATTAAAAAGTCCGCAGCAGAAATTAGGGCTGACGTTGATGTTTTAAGCGACACGAACCACACAAAGTATGACTGGACAGTCTATCAAAGTGTCTACAACGAGTGGGCAGGATACATGACTGCCGACAATTACCACCTCTACACCAAAATTGGAAGCGGCACGGCCGCTGACGACTACGTTGAGTTTAGGGTAATAAATGTAGGCGAGCACACAGCAAATGGCGAAGGCGACAGCACTGTGCTTACATTCCAAGCAATACACGCACTGCCAAGTGCTTATTCAATGAATGCGCAGCGCACAAACGCTGGCGGCTTTGGGGCAAGCGCTTTGGCAGAAAACTTAAACTCAGGCAGCATATTTAGCCTGTTTAAACCTGGGTTTACAGATGACATTGCTGAAGTGTCTAAAAACTACATGCCAAACGGCAACCAAACAACAAATGCAGTGTCTGGCAACTTTAAGCTTTGGCTTTTAAGCTATTCAGAGCTCATAACAGAAAACACCCAATACGACAGTTGGCTTTCAAAGTACAACTTGCTTGAAGAAGGAAGCCAGTATGCATACTTTAAAAACCTTGCAATCACAGGTACTGGGGGTGCGTCAAATGATGCCCTTGTGCCACTTGTTAAAAGCCGCAGCGGAAACGTTGTTGGCACAATTAACGCTGAGACTGTTGGCTATTCTTACCTACGCAGCGCGGAACCTAGAAGCGACAACAACCCAGGTGGTTTCTTAAGCATAAGAAGCAGCGATGGCTATGCAATCAACGGCTACACTTACGCTGAAACTGCCCGTGCTGTGACGCCATGTTTTTCGTTTAGCAACCAAATTACAATAAACTTTGTAAACGAAGACCACGGCAATGCAGTGGCAAGCCAAACAATTGCTAGAGGCGGCAAAGTAACAGAGCCCACGGCAGATGAGGTTGGCACAAGTGCAGGTCTTAAGTTTGATGGCTGGTACACAGATGCAAAATGCTCGGCCGACAAAAAGTGGGACTTTGACACTGAAACTTCTGGTGGTTTGACGCTTTATGCCAACTGGGTGCCAAGCACCGAAGACGGCGGCGAT